>CAJGCK010000084.1 GCA_904501795.1 uncultured Clostridia bacterium | reverse complement strand
TAAAAGAAGTAAATCTTTTACCTTACGGTAAAATCTTTGCAAAACCATCGTTTTGCCGTAAAAACTGTCGTTTTTACACTTCAAGTTTGAAACACGGCGAAGTTATCGCTCCTTGTAAACAAAGCGCTAACTTCTTGTATTGTAATCTATAAGTAGTAAGGGGGTGTTTATTATGAAAAAAAGCATCAAGAATAAAGCGTTAGTTTTAATAAGCTTTTTATTTGTTATATGCTCTCTTTTAAGTGTGGTATTTTTTAAAAATAACACTGAATTTAACGTTGCGCATGCGGAAGAACTTGCAACCGCTTACAATAACGACTACAATAATTTGCAGTACGTAACGAGAGTTAAGGACCAAAACCCGTACGGGATTTGTTGGGCGTTTTCCGCCGTTGCTTGCGCCGAAGTAGACGCGGTTAAAAACCACGGTGCGTCCGCTTTTTTAACCGATTTTTCGGAATGGCATTTAGCGTATTTTACTTATCAGGGCGAGCGTGCAGGGACGGGAGACAAAGTAGAAGAAGTCGACTATGAGTATTACAATGCGGGCGGATACGACAGACTTAGTTCGTTGGTGCTTTCAACGGGTATAGGCTTTACTAACGAAATCGTTGCGCCTTACGCTCAATTTAAACTAAATTCAAACGCTACTATAGACCAGTCTAAGATGTACTCGTGCGATTATAGGCTAAAAAATATGTTTACTCTTGACCCCGATAATATAACCGCCATTAAAGAAAACGTTTTAGAGTACGGTGCGGTTGCAATAGGTTATCATAACAACGAAGACTACCTTAATAAAACAACTTACGCTAACTATTGCTCGATTGAAGATTTACCCGCTAACCACGAAGTTGTAATAGTCGGGTGGGACGATAACTATTCGGCGGAAAATTTTAATTATTTTATGCGCCCTACGAAAAACGGGGCGTTTCTAGTAAAGAACAGTTGGGGAACGAGTTGGGGGCTTAAGGGGTACTTTTGGCTTTCTTATGAAGATAAAAGTATATCAACGGCGTCCGTGTTTGACGTTGAGCCCGTTTCAAATAGTAAATACGTTTACCAGCACGACGGCGGTATTTCAAGCGAATACTTTAACAGTGGTGCTAAAATTAGCCGTGTTGCAAATCTTTTTACTTGCGAGTCTGATGAAAAGCTAACCGCTGTGTCTATTTCGACTTATTGCTATGAAAACAAACCGTACACCTTAAAAATATATCAAAATCCTACGTCTAACGACACTTCAAAGCCGAATTTTGAGTGGGATAATTTAGCGTACACTCAAACGGGAACGTTAGCTAATCTCGGCTATAATACCATCGTGCTTGACACTCCCTTACTTTTAAAAGCGGGAGACGTTTTCGTTGTAGAAATTCAAACTGAAGCTAAAATCGGCATAGACGTTACCCAAACCGTTCAAGCGAAATCGGGAAATAATTTAGTTTCCATAGCGCAAACCACTTCGGTAGTAGGGGATAACCAGTCTTTTTACTGTGATTTTTACGGGAAATGGCACGATGCGTTCGACCAAGACGACGAAGAGAAATTTAATCTTAGAATAAAGGCGTTCACGGTGGACGCCGTAATCGGCACGCCGAAAATTAGTATAAATCCATCACTTTCGCAGATAAATTACGGCGAAAAACTTTCTAAAAGCGAAATATCTGGCGGTTTGGTTATAGACGATGCTTCTTCTAAGGTTATAGATGGTGAATGGACGTTTGAAAATCCCGAGCATATACCTATCTCGGCTCAAAGCGTAACTTTGATTTTTACTCCAAAAGACAAGGTTTATGAGCCCTTAACGGTTAGTGTTAGTGTGTCGGTCAACAAAGTTCAACCTAAAATCACCTTAACGTTTAGCGAAAATAGAGTATTAGCAGGGCAAACGCTTTGGGTTTACGTTAGCGTAAGCAATCAATATAACGGTCAATTAACCGATTTAGGTTCGGTTATTTTAACCTATCAAATCGAAGGTGACGAGCAAATTTATCAGGTGGAAAACAAGAAAATCAACGCGCCCATAGACGCGGAGAATAAAAAAATAACCGTTACTGCTAAGGTTAACGGAGTGGAAAATAAATATTTAGAAAATACGATTGTTAGGGAAATAACCATAGAAAAAAGTATTGGGTTATTACCGCACGGGTCTAATTATATTCTTCACACCGCAATAACGCTCGGCGCAATAGCGGTTTTATACGTAATATTCGTAATAGTTGTTAAGAAAGCGGGTAAAAAGAAATAAACGCCCTAAAAAATAATTTGACAAAAAACTGTTAAAATTTTAAAATTTCGTTCGTAAATAGTTGACAATAAATTCTCATTTTGTTACAATTTATTAGCGTTGTTTACAGGAAGTTAAGTGCGGGTGTAATTCAATGGTAGAATTCCAGCCTTCCAAGCTGGTAGCGTGGGTCCGATTCCCATCACCCGCTCCAACGAATTAAAGTCGGCTTATTTGCACCTGTAGCTCAGTTGGATAGAGCATCGGCCTTCTAAGCCGAGGGTCAGGGGTTCGAATCCCTTCAGGCGCACCAAATACGGCGGGTGTAGCTCAGTTGGTTAGAGCGCAAGATTGTGGT
>CAJGCK010000083.1 GCA_904501795.1 uncultured Clostridia bacterium | reverse complement strand
TAAAGCGGTCGTTCGTGAAAGCGGAGAAACCGTTACTAAAGAGAATCTGTCGATCGGCGATTTGATGGGAGAGGGCGCAACCTTTAACCTTGAAGGCGTGGCTATTTCCGAATTGCTAACGGCTTTCGGCGTAGAAGAAGTTGAAATTTTAGATATGTTATGCAACTTTATAGTTCGTAACGATGGAAGCAAAGTAAACTCAACCAACCTAACGCTAGGCGATATTATGGGTGTTACCGCAAGTTTCGCTATGGACGAGAATATGTTGGTAGCAGACCTGTTCGAAACTCTTGGCATAACCGACTTAAGCATTTTAGACACGTTGTCTAAGTTTATTGTCCGCAAAGAAGGCGGTACGGTAACTTCTAGCAACTTAACGATAGGCGATTTAATCGGCACGACTGCAGACTTTGCAGTAGATGAGAGTATGGCGCTTGCCGATCTACTCACTTCTTTGGGCATGACCGACTTAAGCATTTTAGACACGTTGTCTAAGTTTATCGTTCGTAGCGATGGTTCGGAAGTAAACGCTAGCAATATCACGATGGGTGACTTAACAGGGGAAACGGGTTCGTTTAACTTAGAAGGAATGAATCTTAGTGGACTAGGATTATCTTCGGATATTTTAGATATGATAAGCAAGGCAGTGTTCGATCAAAACGGCAACAATATTGCGCCTGCCGATTTAACCGTTGGACATTTAAAAGGCGTAGACGCAACCTTTAATTTAGATTCCATGTTACTTTGTGACTTGGGTCTTTCAAACGACGTTTTAGATTTGATAAGCAAGGCGGTTAAGCGTAATGACCCTGATGCCGAAAAGGTTACCGCAAGTAATATAACGCTTGGAGATTTAACGGGTAAAACTGCAAAGTTTAGCATAAACGCGATTACGCTTGATTATCTTGGCATAAGCAAGGACTTGCTAGATGTTTTATGCACAGCAATCGTTAGAAACGACGGTAGCACACCAACTTCAAGCAACGTTACAATAGGCGATATAACGGGCCAAACCGCAAAGTTTGATTTCTTTAACATCAAACTGCACGCCATTTTAACACCTAGCGAAAACGATAGTTTATATGAAATATTAAAAGATTTAACCAAACAAACTAACGCGACCGACATAACGCTTGATAATTTAAAAGGCTTAAATTTAGACAACTTGCATTTAAGTAGCGTATTAAAAGGTAAAACAGTTGAAGAAAAGGAAAGAATTAACAAGTTGTTTACTATTATGGCGCTTGCAAGCAACACTTCGGCGAGTGAATTAACCGTGGGATCCCTTAAAAATTTCGATTTAAATATCGTTCCGTTGTCTAAGATAATAGATAAAGATTCCACTGACGTTTCCGGCAATAGTATGCTTAAACAACTTTTGGCGGACAGCACGGTTACCGCGGGTAATATCGGTGAAAAGATAAATGGCCTTAAACTAGAAGACGTTTTCCAAAAAAAAGTGTTTGAACTTGCTCCCGAGGGGTCTACAAAGGCAAAATATAGGCTTGACAACGGGTCGTATTATCTCGATGAAGAAAACGGAACTTATCAGTTGTCAACCGCGGGTGGAACGTGGTTAACGCTTTTATATAACTTTAACCCCACTCAGTCTGAGCAATACGAAGATATTTTCGACGTTCACGGCAACGTTAAAGTATTCTTGAACAAACACGAGACCGTTGGCGGAATAAGTGAAGCAGTGTCCCACGAAGGTGAGGAATTGTTCGCTCTAACGCTAAGAGTGTTCAAGGATATCGGCGTGGTTAAAGGGGATTATAAAGAGGGTGTATTGAGTATGACTGTCGAGGGTATTTTAAACCTATTAAACGATCAGTTTTCGCAATAAATAATTAGTAAATATATATAAAATAATTGACAATGTAGATAAAGTTTGCTAAAATAATGCTACTTTGTGTTAAAAAACACTTAAAAACCTTGCTTGTTTGAAAGGACAAGCCGAATAAGACCAGGAGGTAAAAAATTATGACGAAGTACGAGATGCTCTATATTCTTGATTCAACTATCAGCGAAGAAAGTAGAGAAGTTATCATCAAAAAGTTCGAAGACTTGGTTGTTGCAAACGGAGGTAAAATTGAAAAAACCGACCGTTGGGGCATGAAAAAATTGTGCTACCCGATCAACTACAAGAACGAAGGCTTTTACGTATTGATGACTTTCGAAGCAGAAAAAACGTTAGTTGTTGAATTAAAACGTATAGCAGGTATTACAGACGGCGTAATCAGAAGATTGATTACAAAGATATAAACAGGAGAAAAGAAATGAACAAAGTTATCTTAGTTGGAAATTTAACCCGTGATCCCGAATTATCGGAAACCCCAAGTGGCGTAGCGGTTTGTAGATTTTCTATTGCAGTTTCAAGAGACTATGCAAACGCGGACGGTAACCGTGAAACCGATTTTTTCAATATAACCGTATGGCGTGGTAGAGCAGAAAACTGCGGTAAATATTTAAAGAAAGGTAACAAAGTGGCAGTCGTAGGTAGTTTACAAAACCGTTCTTACGAAGATAAAGATGGAATCAAACGCAGCGTTACCGACGTTGTTGCAAACGAAGTAGAGTTTTTAACGCCGAAGGGCGCTCAAAACGACGCTGATGGGGACGTAGAAAGCGTTACCGCTAAAAGAGAACGTCCTCAATTGGAAGCGATTGACGATAATCAACTTCCGTT
>CAJGCK010000082.1 GCA_904501795.1 uncultured Clostridia bacterium | reverse complement strand
GAAGCGCAAGCAAAAGAAAACGAAAGGCTTAAAAACTATATCAGAGAGATTAAAGGGGAAGAAGCGGAAAAAATTATCAGCGATTTAGGGGTGGTGTAATATGAAACTAACAAACAGCGGTATGTGCCGTATTTACAAACTTTATACTTTCCTTATTTACGTAATACCTATGACAATTTTATTTATTGCTAAACACGATGCGTTTTCTTCGCAAGGTAAAGTTTTTGGCTTTTGGGGGATAATCGTTTTAATCCTTTGCGTTTTAATGTTTAAAGAATTTGTTGCGTCTTTTTCCAAAAAACAGCCGATAATTTCCGTTAGTATTGTGCTTTTAGTTATAGGGTTATTTGCTGAATTTTTGGCATCTTATTTGGCGCTTATCGGCATTGTTTCGGGCGTTTCAGGGGTTGCAAGTAGTGTCGTTTCCGTTGTGGCTGACGTGTATAACACTCACTCATACAAAATGGTTGACGGCGAAAAGGTTCTCAACAAGAGCGTTGCAATTTCGCAAAAAGAAGCTTGGCACGAAGCATACGGATATAATTTTGCAAGCGGGGGTGAATAATTATGGACCAAACACCAAAAATTAAGCCTATGCAATTTACCCCGCCTGTCGTTGAAAAAGGGCGTAAAGCAACAAACGCCACAACGGCGTATTTTAGGGCGCATTGGGTTGATTATCTTTTGCTTGTGTTTATATGTTTTGCGCTTGGGGCTTTTGATATTTTTATTTTGAAAAAGTCCGACAAGTTTATGCAACCATCTTATTGGTATCACGCGGCTTGTCGTATCGGTGCATACATATTGGCGGCGGTTCTTGGTGTTAGAATCGGCTTGCCAAAAGCAAAAAACGCAAATATGGAATTGCGCCTTGCGTTAAAGAAAAACCGTAAACTATTAGTCCTTAAAGAAATTGATGGTTCACGTTTTAACGACTTTATATGCCGAACAAACGTCGCTGTAAAGATTAACGCTTGGAAAGCGCTTATAAATAGTAGGCTTGAACAACTAAACAAAAAAGTCCCCGATTTTTACCTATTATATTATAATGATAGAAAGGACGACTACTTTGAACGTTTTAAGCCGAAACAACGCAAAAAGATTAAAGCAAAAGCCGACTTGTATTGTAAAAAACGTGAAGACCTTGAAACGCTTTTATCTGACGAATATATAAAAGACAATATAAACTCGATAAACGTTAATTATTATATTGTTAAAGATACGGACTTTAATTCAATCGTTGAAAACGGTTTAGGGTATAAGTTTTATAAAACGCGTTCAAATGTAAAACGCAACGCGGCGCGTGCAATCGGTTCAAGTATTATTTTTACAATAGTTTTAACACTTGTCGCTGGCTCTTTTGCCTTATCTATTGACGAAGCGTTGCTTGAAGCCCGCATTGTTACGGTGTTTACTGTAATTCTTAACGGCATATTAGATATAGGCTTAACGCTTTGGCGTTTCTTAAACGGCTATTTTGACTGTGAGCGCATTGTTCGCGAAGAAGACTTGCGTTCTTGTCTTGACCGCAATGAACTTTTAGTTTTATACAAAAGGGAAATGCCGCAAGAGCTTATTAGTGAATATAACAAGCAAATTGAAGAGCAACAAAGAGAAGAAGACGAGTTGAAAAAGGAACTTGAAGAAACTTAATATTTACAAGAAAATGACGCTGATAATTTTGGGGAACCGTTGGGGAACGGTTTTCAAAAAGTCAGTATTTTACTGACAATTTTCGGCTGTCTTTGCGGGCTCATAACCCGAAGGTCGTGAGGTTCAAATCCCACTCCCGCAACCAAATAGGGCATTTTTAGGCTAAAAAGGCTTAAAAGTGCCCTTTTTTTATTTTAAATTTTCGCTGATTTATGTAAAAAGTTAAAGTTTTTGGGGAACTTTTGGGGAACTACGGGAGCCATTTGTTTAATTTTTCCGCTTCTTTTAGCAAATAATCGTTGGTTAATTCGGTATAAGTGCTATCTAATGCGCCGAGAGAGTGTCCCATAAAGTGTTTGCGCGCATGGTCGCTTACGCCGTATTCTTTGCAACGTGTATTAAAGGTTTTTCGCAAGTCTTTTAGTGTGTGATTTGGTAAAATTCCTTTTAAGAAATCGCGCAAATATTTTTCCGTTGGTAATTTGCCTATGCCGTCAATTAAAATCGGTTTAAGCGCATCAATAACGGGAATCCGCTTATATTCTACCTTTTTGTTTTTGCGCTTGCTGTTTTCAGCGATTATGAAAGGTGGCTTATAGTCAACAATTTTGTAGTATTCGTTAGGACGTAAACCGCAAAATAACGCTATTGCTATTGCTTTTCGGTATTTTTCGGGGTGCGCGGGGTTGATTAGTTCGGCATACAAAATAGAATCTTCTTCATTGGTTAGCGCCACGCCTGATTGCTTTTCGTGTTTTATATGTAAAATCGTATCAAGCGGGTTTTTGTCTATGATTGAGTGATTTATAGCACACTTAAACGTAACGTTAAGCAAAGAATAAATTTCGTCAGCGGTTTTTCCTAACCCTTTATTTTTAATTGAATCTATCAATTTTTTACAGTCTGCCGGCGTTATCTTTGATAAGGGGCGTTCCTTAAATGCGGGGTAAATGTAATTTTTATAACGGCTCAAATCGTTATAAAAGGTTTTTTCCGCAACAAGTTCTTTACGAAAGTTATCAAAATAAAACATAGCAAACGCATTAAAGGTTTTCGGTATAATAATTTCACCGTCGGCACCTTTTGGCTTTGCTACTTTTAATTTCTTTATAAAGTTTTCTTTTGCAAGTTCGATTGT
>CAJGCK010000081.1 GCA_904501795.1 uncultured Clostridia bacterium | reverse complement strand
TGTATTAAATTGGTTTACCAGCACTGTTTTTGCAAGTGATTAGTTTTTAATGGATAGAACTTGTTTAGCCGAGCGTATGAAATACGCGAACGCCATTGTGCACAGCACAATATATCCATTTAACTATGGAAGCAAAATGTATAAAATTTATTTTATTTTTATTCCTAAAATTATTCCTAAAACTTTTTAAGTCTTAAAAAGTGGCTATTTTCACCCGTTTTTACACTAAAAAGTATTGATTTTAGGTATATTCGTCGGATAGACAAAGCGTTTAAACAAGTTATTGTGATGAGTAAAATTTTGATTTACGCTATGAAATTATACTATTAAAAAAACAAATTGTCAAACGGTAGAAATTAATTTGTAAAAATAGTATAAAAAGAGTTCATTTGGTTAAACATATAAACAAAGGTTTTAAGACAAAAACCACGAAGATATCATATATTATAATACAAGAAGTTAGCGCTTTGTTTACAAGGAGCGATAACTTCGCCGTGTTTCAAACTTGAAGTGTAAAAACGACAGTTTTTACGGCAAAACGATAGTTTTGCAAATATTTTACCGCAAGGTAAAAGATTTACTTCATATATATTATATTAAGGATACATTATTAAGCGAGAAGAAAATGATAAAACGAGGAGAACTGTATTATGCTGATTTAAGTCCCGTTGTTGGAAGCGAACAAGGTGGTATACGCCCTATATTAATCGTACAAAACGACACGGGAAACAAATACAGCCCAACGATAATTGCAGCGGCGATAACAAGCCAAATTAACAAGGCGAAACTGCCGACACACATTGAACTGAACGCAAACGAGTTTGGTTTAATCAAGGACTCTGTTATACTGCTTGAACAAATTCGTACGTTAGACAAACGTAGGCTAAAAGAAAAAATAGGTATATTGTCTGAAACCACTATGAAAAAAGTAAACACCGCCCTACTTATAAGTTTAGGGTTTGAAAGACAAAGTAGTATCACTTCTCAAAATTTATAAAACTAAACCCCGTTTTTGAAAACGGGGTTTTTAATTACATATATTTTACTGTAACCGTCCTTTCTTTTCGGCTTTTTTTCCTAGTCTCTATATTTGAATACCCTAGCGCCACAACTATTTTACAAAACTCGTTATCCGCAAGGTTAAGTTCGTTTTTAAGCCTTTGTTCGTCCATCCAACCTATAATACAACTTTCCACTCCTTCTGCCGAAGCGCCAAGCGTTAAATAAGCAATAAGTTGACCAACGTCGTATTTAACGAAGCGGTTTCTATCAAACCTACTTTCAACACCCGCTTTTAGAACCGCCTCACATTCCACGCAAGCAACGAAGGTGGTGACGTCTTTTAAGAACTTATTATGCCCGTTCACAGTAAGACACTCTCTAACCGCGTTGCATTTATCTTCTTCGGTAACAGCAACTAATTTCCAAGGTTGGCTATTGCACGCAGAAGGCGCGAGCAAGGCCGTATCTAGAATTTTATCGAGCACTTCTTTTTCTATTTTTTTATTAGAAAATTCTCTACACGACTGCCTTTTTAAAGCTAATTCAACAAATTTATTTTCCATACAAACTCCTTTTACTCCGTGCGAAGCGCGACAACGGGGTCTTTTTTAGCGGCTATTCTCGAAGGAATAATACCCGAAATAAGCGTTAACACGAAACTAACTATGATTAAAACACCTGCATCCGTTATTTTCAAAGCGCAAATATTGACCGCATTAGTAACTAAACTTGCAACGATTAAATTGATAGGAATAGACAATAAATACGTCACGCCTATACCGATAAGCCCCGCAAACAAGCCTATCAAGAAGGTCTCGGCATTAAATATACGCGAAATATCCTTTTTCCTTGCGCCTATACTACGTAAAATGCCTATTTCTTTCGTTCTTTCCACAACCGAAACGTAGGTTATAATTCCTATCATAATACTTGATACCACTAACGAGATGGCGGTGAAGAATATAAGCACGATTTTAACGGCATCTACCATAAAGTTAAGTGCAGTAAACAACACTGCGGTTGAATCGGAATAATAAACCTTATCTTCTTCTAATATATTTTCTCGCTCGTTCCAAGCATCCAAATAAGTTTTAAGTTGTTCTTTTGCCGAATAATCGTAAGAGTACACCGCTAATTTATTTGGGTGATCGTTACCCGCAAGTTCACGCGTGGAAGTTGCCGTGGTTAAAAATTTTGTTGGGTCTAATTGAGTTTGCATTAATAAGTTTACAACGTTAACTTTACCACTTGTCTTTGATTCGTTTGCAATTGCAGAATTAACGTTATCACTTAATATTTTTTGAACGAATTTTGACGTATACGCAATACCGTTATCTAAAACGCCTTGTTCTAGATCAGCCTTTTTGCGAACTATGCCCTTGATTTTCAAGGTCATTCGCCCGTCGCTTTCTGCAGGAACGGGATTCGAAGCGTCATACACGCTTTCCATATATGCACCTGTTGGCAACTTAACGTAGCGTGTGTCGTTTTTGATGTAATAAAATTCTTGAGCGTATATTTCTTCAAAAGTAAACGTATCTTTGCCACCAAACTCAACGCTATAAGTATTTGGGTTCATGCCTTCTATAGTTTTAAACCCTAACAACGCCAAAGTGATATCGTTTACTTGGTTACGCTCGTCAACGACAAGTAAAAGTTCGTCTTCTTCCGTTGCCCAGTCGCCGTCTAACAAGTCGTATTGCGATTGAATAAGATTTAAATTCTCTGGAATTTCGCTCATCGTTGGGATATACTCTCTAACAAACTCTGCCGAAATATTGAGTTCAGACGCTTGCATGCCCACGTT
>CAJGCK010000080.1 GCA_904501795.1 uncultured Clostridia bacterium | reverse complement strand
TAAATATAATTAAAAGTATTGCAAAGACAACATCAAGTAGTAATATTGCAAAATAAGCAAATATAAAATATTGACCTAAAATGCTAGTTAACCCAGCTAATTGCCCGCCTGGCACTAAAAAATAAAAGGCTGTTGAAATAAAATATTCAGAAAGTTTAACAATTTCTCCGCCACCTATAAAAGGTAGTGTAGAAATAGTTAAAACAACCGGTTCACCGTCGAGAAAAGCAAAGGGGATTAGCGCGATTAAGAAACAGATGACAGAATAGATAATGGTTTTCACACAATCTCTTCTTGCCACGTTTCGCCATTTGTTAGATGAAAATTCTACTTCATTACTCATAATAACTCAATAATCCTTTTTATTTCATTTGGAAATCCGTTAGAAACTGAAGCTAGATTTAAAACGAACTGTTCGTTTGCCGTTTTATCTCCCGTAACGTCGGAAATCCCTTTTAACATAATTAATTTCTTGTTGTTTGCCTTGCAAACTTGCGCGATTGAAGCGCCTTCCATATCTCTTAGTGAGCAACCTATATCAGCAATAAGTGAAAGGTCGTTAACGTCGTTGTTAAATCGGTCTCCAGTTGCCAAAGTTCGTTTTTCAAAAATAGGTAAATCGTGATAGCAATCAAAAAAAACCGTGTCGTAATCTTGAATGTATCCAACAGGCACGTTGTCTAAAACTGAAACGTCAAAATCATATTGACAACACTTATCAACTAAATAATATTCTTTTATCTTAGTGGTAGAGTTCATTCCGCCGGCAGAACCAAAGTTAATAATAATGTCAGGGTTATAAATATCTATAAGTGCTTGCGTTGATAAAGACGCGTTAACTTTACCGATACCGCAAATGATTAATACTACTTTTTTCCCGCAAAAATAACCTTCGTATGCAAGTTTGTCTATAATCTTAACTTCTTTTTTTTCGGTTAAAGCTTGTATAAAATTTTCCGCTTCTTTTTTTAATGCAACAATAAATCCTATCATAATACTTTCTCATTCTATCACACTTAGATAAAGTAGTCAAGATATTATATATTTATATTTATTCAATAAAGTTACAAAATTAGATATATGTAAACAAAAATTATATTTACAAAAAAATTTTTATGTGGTATAATTAAAAAAATGAGGTGGCATAATGAAAAACAAAATATCTAATCGTTTGTTTTATGTGTTTTCACTAGTAATCGTGTTGTTTTCTGCGCTTTTAACAGTGCTAGATTACGTAGTACCATTTAATCTATTTATTCACCCTTTGTTAAACCTAATTTTCTTTATTTTTATAGGTTTTTTTGCCTTTTTATTAGTGCTGGGAATAATAAAAAAATCACCCTGGTTTATATTTGTTAGCGCTCTTTTATTAGAACTCTCGTTAATATACCTTTTAATATCTATAAAAGCGCTATTGTGGACATACGTTGCCGTTTTAGTTTTAGCGCCTGTTATTATGGCGTTAATTTCGTTTATCGTTTGCGGGAACAAAACTGAAGATATCGCGTTAAACAAACAAAAAGAATGTAAAACTTATCACGAGAATAAGGCGGAAGAAAAACCGCTTAAAAAAGAAGAAATTGAATTACCAAAGATAAAATCATTTAAGGACTAGATTATGGGAAAACGCAACTTAACTTTATTAACAGACTTGTATCAACTTACTATGATGAACGGTTATTTCAATAAGAAAGACTCTAAAGAAGTAGCCGTTTTCGACGTGTTTTTTAGACAAAATGGTACTATAACTTATTCTTTAGCGTGTGGGCTAGAACAAGTTGTCGATTATATTTTGTCTTTACGGTTTGGGGAAGAAGAAATTAACTATTTAAATAGTTTAGGAATCTTTTCAAACGAATTTTTAACTTATCTAAAAGATTTTAAATTTACGGGTGACGTGTATGCTGTTCCTGAAGGTACCGTTGTTTTCCCGGGTGAGCCGATTTTAACAGTAAAAGCACCCATTATTGAAGCGCAATTAATTGAAACGGCAATTCTAAATATGATGAATTTCCAAACGCTAATCGCAACAAAATCGGCAAAAATCAACTATGCCGCTAAGGGCGATTTAGTTATGGAATTCGGCCTACGTAGGGCGCAAGCACCAGATGCTGGAATATATGGCGCTCGCGCAGCTGTTATAGGTGGTTGTGGCTCGACCTCAAACGTTTTGGCGGGTAAAATGTTCGATATTCCCGTCTCAGGTACTCATGCTCATAGCTGGGTTATGAATTTTAAGGACGAATATACAGCGTTTTTAGAATATGCAAAAACTTATCCTGAAAACACGTTGTTGTTGGTTGACACTTTTGACACCATCAAAAGCGGTATTCCAAATGCAATAAAGGTATTTGATTGGCTTAAAGAAAAAGGCTATAAACCTAAGGGTATTCGTTTAGACTCGGGCGACTTAGCTTATCTAAGTAAAAAAGCGCGAAAAATGTTAGACGAAGCCGGATATCCCGATACTTTGATATGTGCTTCGGGTGATTTAGATGAATATTCTATAAATTCACTAAAAAATCAAGGCGCAAAAATTAACTCTTGGGGCGTAGGGACAAGACTTATTACAAGTGCGGACATGCCTGCGCTTGGCGGTGTTTATAAATTAGCGGCGATTTTTAACGGCGATAAAGAAACGCCTAAGATCAAAGTGTCTGAAAACCCTGCAAAAATAACTAATCCAGGATTTAAAAATATATATCGTGTATACGATAACAAAACGGGCAAAGCAGAAGCCGACTTTATTTATTTAAGGTCAGAAAAAGAAATTGATTTAACAAAACCGCTTGTATTAACGCACCCGACTGATAGATGGAGAAAAATCACCTTTAACGATTACACGCTTAAAAGTTTACAAGTAGACGTTATCAAAAACGGTAAACTAGTATATGAT
>CAJGCK010000079.1 GCA_904501795.1 uncultured Clostridia bacterium | reverse complement strand
TACACAAACGGAGGATTTTACTCAACGGTAAACCTTTACTGGACCCCCAGACTATCTGGGGGTTTATTGTTTACAATTAAACCCGTTGCCATATAGCAACGGGTTTTTTATTTCGTTCGTTTTCTATTACGTATTAATAATTTTCTTCGTGAAGTTCGAAATAGCTTTGCGGATGCGCGCAAGTAGGACATATTTCAGGAGCGGTATCGCCCGTTTCTAAATGGCCACAGTTACGGCATTCCCAAACCTTAACGCCGTCTTTTTTGAACACTTTGCCGTCCAAAACGTTTTTAAGTAACGCTCTATATCTTTCTTCGTGATGTTTTTCAACCATAGCAACGAGCCTGAATTTTTTAGCAAGTTCAACAAACCCTTCTTCTTCGGCTTCTTTTGCAAAAGTTTCATACATATCGGTCCATTCGTAATTTTCACCTTCGGCAGCGTGGAGAAGATTTTCAGCCGTGTCGCCTATGCCGTTGAGTTCTTTAAACCAAAGTTTTGCGTGTTCTTTTTCATTGTCCGCAGTTTTAGTAAAAATTGCAGAAATTTGTTCAAACCCTTCTTTTTTTGCCTTAGAAGCAAAATAAGTATATTTGTTGCGGGCTTGAGATTCGCCTGCAAACGCTTCTAACAAGTTCTTTTCGGTTTTAGTTCCTGCATATTTACCTTTGGGTGCGATAAGTTCTAATTTATCGCCCGTTGCTTTGCAAACGGGGCAAACAGGGGTCACCCCGTCTTCCACTTCAAAAACAACTTTGCATACTTTACATCTATACTTTTTCATAATTCACTCTTTATTATTATATTTTTATATTAAAATTTAACGTTATCCCATCATTATTTCCGATATCGTTTCTATAACCTTATCATGACAGCCACCGCAACCGGTCGAACAGTGCGTTACTTCTTGCACTTTTTCAAAAGCAAGCAAAACGTCTTCCATTTTTTGCATTCCTTCAAGCGCGTTTGCTATATCTGCGTAGCTAACTTGCATACAATGACAAATCGTATAATTTTCTTTCATTTTCTTATTCTCCTTTTAACCTTTGCTTGAACGTTTATATTATAACAAACCCAAAAATTGTTGTCAATAACAAAAGCAAATTTGATTTTTTATTTTTGTTGCAATAGACTCTATTTTTTGTTAAAATTATTTATATAAAATTTTGGGGGACAAAATGAAATACGTTTTGGTTACCGGCGCAAACGGGGGTATGGGTAAAGCCACCGTTGATATGTTGGTTAAAGAAGGCTTTCACGTCTTTGCACTAGACTATAAAATGGAATATTCATCGCCGTCAGTTACCTGTTTTGACGTTGACGTAACTTCTTTAGAGAGCATAACCTTAGCATTTGAGAAAATTAGCAAAATAACCGACAACCTTTTTGCTATCGTTCACTACGCGGGTATTTATATGATGAACTCTTTGGTAGAAATGAGTGAAGAAGACTTTGTCAAGATATTTAACGTCAATCTTTTCGGCGTGTATAGAATAAACAAAACTTTTTTACCGTTGCTTAATAACGGCAGTAAAATAATAATTACTTCTAGCGAACTTGCGCCAATAAAGCCACTCCCTTTTACGGGAATTTACGCGGTAACGAAAGGCGCGTTGGATAAATACGCGCACTCGCTTAACTTAGAGATGCAACTAAACGGAATTTCAGTTGTAACTCTACGCCCGGGCGCAGTAAAAACGGGGCTTTTAGGTCAATCTTCTTCGCAACTTGAAAATTTTTGCAGTAACACAAAACTATACGACTATAACGCGAAAAAGTTTAGAAAAATAGTTAACGCCGTCCAGTCAAAAAACGTTCCGCCCGAAAAGATAGCAAAACTTACGCTTAAAATTTTAAAAAAGAAAAAGCCAAGACCCACTTACTCGATAAACCGAAACTTTTTGTTGCTTTTATACAACCTTTTGCCCGAAAAACTTCAGGTTAAAATCATAAAGAAAATTCTAAAATAAAAAAGGTGCACAATGTTTAACGTTTTGATTATAGACGACAACGAAAACTTTCTTTTTTTAATAAAAGAAATTCTCGAAAAAGAAAATTTTAATACTTTTACCGCTAAAAACGGCAAAGAAGCGCTTAAAACTTTAGATTACCAACAAATAGACGCTATCGTGGTAGATATAATGATGCCCGAAATGGACGGGTACGACTTTACTAAAGAATTGCGCCAAAGTAATATGGAACTCCCGCTGTTTATGATTTCCGCTAAACAGTTGCCTGAAGATAGAAAAAAAGCGTTTAGACTAGGCGTTGACGACTTTATGTGTAAGCCGATTGACCAAGAAGAGTTCGTTTTAAGGCTTAAAGCGTTGCTACGTCGATCTAAAATCGTAGCGGAAAAGAAAATCGTTATCGGCGACGTGGTAATTGATTACCCTTCGTTGTCGGTTGTGAAAAACGGAACGAGCGTCACACTACCACAAAAAGAGTTTATGTTGCTTTTCAAACTTCTATCCTACCCCAACAAAATTTTTACGAGAATACAACTTATGGACGAAGTTTGGGGAATGAACTGTGATACCGGTTGGGAAACGGTTACCGTTCACATCAACAGGCTAAGAAAACGTTTCGAAGACTACGATGAATTTGAAATAATTTCAGTAAGGGGGTTAGGCTATAAAGCCGTTAAAAAGGTATGAAAAAAAGAAGCACACGATTTACCCTATTATTCATCTTTTCGGTTTTATTAACGTTAGTAGCAACCGTCTTGATAGAACTTGCCGTGGGAATAATTTTGTTTTATTCTGGGGTGTTTTATAATCTATACGAAAACGCTTCCTTTTACATGGTTTTATTGTTTTTGGGCGCAAGTATAATTATAGGCTCGTTTCTATCTATAATTTTTAGTAGATTTATTTTGACGCCTATGCACTCTTTAACAGACGGAATAGATAAACTTGCAGACGGAGAGTTCTCAACTAGAATAGACCTTGGTTCAAACGCCGTTACCAAGCAAGTTTCTATCTCTTTTAACACACTTGCCGAAGAGTTACAAAAAACTGAAATTTTACGTTC
>CAJGCK010000078.1 GCA_904501795.1 uncultured Clostridia bacterium | reverse complement strand
GGCGGGAACGTTCCCGCCTTAAATAGTAGCAGTGTTTCTCTGCCTTTTTTAATTTATTGTTTCTTAATGTTTGCCCACAAAAAGCCGGTAAAGAAATACGATACCGCAACTGCCGATACTACTGCAAGCAATACTTGTAACGCTATAAGTCTAACTGTTAAACCACCAAAGGCGATAAACGCGATTAGCGCAACTAATAGCACTATTGATACGAACGCGAAACGAACGTTACTACTTTCGGTCGCAAGATTCGCTATCTCCGTATTAGTTCTCTTTTTCTCGGTTACTATTTTACTGAGTTCTTTTGCTCTATTAACTATTCCACCCGAAAGAATACCGGCAAATACAGCGGAAAGCATTATGCAAGTACCTAAAACGGGATCGTAAGGCAACCTTGTTATAGCCACTAACGCAAGATGAAGCACCGCAGAAACAACAGATACTATTATAACGGTTAGCGCGCCTGAAATCTTTTCAATAATCGCATAGTAGATAAATATTGCAACAAGCGCGATTGCGCACGCAATAAGAATTGACCACTTAACCGAAGTGAAGCCGTACGTTTCATAAGTAGTTACGGTTGGGTTAAGCCCCGCCAACTGTTCTGCGGTAAGCGCAGTATTTAGCGCGTCTTCCAACTGAGTTTTAATCTCTTCTGCATTAAGGCCGTTGAGTGACGCCGTCTTGAAAGAATATTTTTCGCCTTCGTTAAAGTTAATAACGTTTGAAGCGTTTACTTTAATTCCTTTTTCTGCAAAATATTTTTCACTCGTTGCGCGAACTACGTCCCCCGCGTCATCTATATTAACTTCGATAGCAACGCTGATTTCGTGGTTCTTGCCAAGCATAATCGATTGATTTAAGCCTAATACTCCAAGTAACGTCATTCCTACTACGAGTAAAACGAGTAGCGCGATTAGCGCGTATTTAAATTTTGATACAACGTTTTTCATAATTAGTTACCACTCCTTTCAAGCGATAAAAATTTTTCAGGATCGTTTACCATTGAAGATAACAACACGGTAAATAACCTTGCAATCAATACGGTGGTAATAAACGAAACGCCTATACCTATACTAAACGTTATTGCAAACGTGCGGATATATCCCGAAGTGAACGCAAATAGTAGTAAACCAACAATAAGCGCTAAAACGTTGGTGTTTATCGTGGGGAACAACGAACGTTTAAATCCCGTTTTAACGGATGCTTTTACCGTTTTACCTACCGCGTATTCTTCCGCAATACGTTTAACTACCATAATCAATCCGTCAACGCAAACTACCGTTGCAAGTATTATTCCCAAAACGCCGGTTAGCGACATTACTATACCGGGCACTGCAATCATCATTGCCGTTTCTACTAATATGAAGAACAACAACGATAAACTTGCGATAAAGCCGTAGCCTTTGAATTTAACGAAGAATAACGCCATGGCAACCACTATCATGCTAACAATCGCTATAACGCTTATTAGCGCAGTGTTGTCACCAAATATCGCGCCTATCGTTTCACCAGCCGAAACGGTGTATTTATATTCTAACCCACCCGTTTTTAGTTGTAGCGCCATTTGTTTTGCTTGATCGGCGGAACTAGTCGAAATGTAAACGGTTTTACCCGATAAAGTGTCTTTCTTAATCTCAGAGTTAAGAAGTTCTTGTTCGCCGAGCGTTATTTTTAAGTAATACGTAGAACCGTCCGCATTGTCCATCGCTTCGTTTAACGCTTGATAACCGTAATCCGAAAACTTAATTTCTACGCCGTGTTTGGTAGATCCGTCTTGATCAACGAACGAGCCGGTATACGTGCTGTCTGCAATCGCAACTTCTTCGTTCATTATCTCATCAGTCGGGTTAGAAGCCGTACCGAAGAAGAACTTAACTTTGCCGTATCTTGCTACGGTTGAAATATCCGACGCTATAGACGCGGTGTTTTTGGTAGTAATACGGATTTCGTAGTCTTCCACACCTTCCGCCATATCGTTAAGAGCGGTTATCGTATAGTTTTGGTAGCCTAGCGCTTCCATTCTTACCGATAGTTTACTTAAAACTACGTTAACGTCTTCAACTTCGGTTTCGTTATCGTCGGCAAGCGTTAACGTGTACGAAACGCCACCTTGCATATCGTAATCAAGCTCGATTGCGCCGAGAACCGATTTGAAATCATTTATTCCTACCGGAAAGCGCACGAACGTGATAAGTGCCAAACACGCCATCAATACGCAAACGATACAAAATAAAATTGTTGATTTGATTTTGCTCATCTTAGCCTCCTAAAAACCTTTTGCACAAAGGTTTTTTATGATTAGCCATAACTAAAATTATTTTATTAATTATATAATAATTATGGTCTTTGGTCAATGGTTTTTATTATATTTTTTGTTTTTTTTCGGAATATAAGTGCATAGCGCATTCGAAACGCGCCTTCATCATTTCGCAAGTTATTTCATAAGGCTTATCTATATCCCCCGAAAAAGCCACGTTATTTGCCGAACAACCACCGCTACAATGATATTTTGCAAAACAGTTTTGGCATTTTTCTTTTGTATATAGGTTAGCTTCTTTGAAAATTTTTCTTATGTTTTCGTTTAGATTTTTATCGAAAACATTGCCCATTTTATACTGCGGTTTATCAGCAAATTGATGACAAGGGAATATATCCCCCGTTGGCGTTACCGAAAAATATTCGTTACCAGCACCGCATGCCGAAATTCGTTTCTTTAAGCATACGCCACCTTCTAAATCAAGTGCAAAGTGAAAGAAATTAAACAATTTTTGACCGTTTTCACGGCGTTTTAGATAAACTCTCGCAAGCCTTCTATACTCTTCGCGGATTGCGGGTAAATCTTTTTCGCCGATATATAGCGGGTCGTTTTTATCTAAAACTACGGGCTCTAACGAAATATGCTCTGCGCCTATTTCGGCTAGTGCCAACACGTCTTCACCAAAATCTAAATTGCGATTTGTGAAAGTTCCGCGAACGTAGTAGTGCTTGTCCCCACGTTTTTTGATAAAGTTTTTGATGTTGTTGATTATTACTTCGTAACTACCCTTTCCGTTTACGGTCTTGCGAACGCCGTCGTGCACGGATTTCCGCCCGTCTAAACTTAAAACG
>CAJGCK010000077.1 GCA_904501795.1 uncultured Clostridia bacterium | reverse complement strand
ATTTGCCTAAAATCTTCACGAGAAGATACCTTTGATATATGTACTTCTACCGCCGGCACGTTAACGCTTTTAAGCGCGTCAAGTATAGCAACGCTAGTGTGTGTGTAACCAGCGGGATTGATTACTATCCCGTCAAATTTGCCGTAACACGCTTGAATTTCATCTATAATTGCGCCTTCATGGTTGGACTGAAACACTTCTACCGTTACACCAAGTTCTTTTGCCGTTTGATTTATAAACTCAACCAAATCAGCGTAAGTGCGTTCGCCGTAAGTTTCTATCTCTCTTATCCCCAGCATATTTAAATTCGGGCCGTTTATAACTTTAATTTTCATTATATTTGTTCCTTATAATCTTTGATAGATTTATACGTTTTTTCTACCACCGACTTCATGTCGCCGTTGTTTTCAACGATTATATCGGCAATTTCGCTATAATATTTTTCGCGGGTGGCATATAATTTTTTTAGTTCTTCTAGATTTTTCGATAACGGGCGTTTCTCTGTTGAAAGTTTTTCTAAATCACGTTTTATCCAAACCACGATAGAGTTGCTTTTAATATTTTTTCTATTCTCAGTATTAATTACCGCTCCACCACCTGTAGATATAACATTCCTACTTTGACTACACAAGCTCTCTACGACCTTGTTCTCTTTTTCTCTAAAAGATTTTTCACCAAAAATTTCGATATACCTTGCGGGAGTGAGTTGATAGGTCATTTCAAACTCTAAATCGCAATCAAAAAATTCACGATTTGACTTTTCAGAAACTAGTTTGCCTATACTAGTCTTTCCACAACCAGGCATGCCGATAAACGTATAGTTTTTGGTCTCTTTTCTAACCATTTCTACCGTTTTATCTATAATAGATTGGTCTAGTTTTTCATCAGTAAAAATTTCACACGCCTTAAACGCTTGCGCAACCAACATGTATAGTCCGTTTATATGCTTAATACCAAGGTTTTTTGCTTGTGCTAAAAATTCGGTAATTTCGGGGTTGTAAATAAGATCTACAACGCCTTCTAATTTAGGATAATCGGTTAAATGAACCAAACACTCGCCGTTATTTGGATACATTCCTACGGGCGAAGCGTTTATCATTATTTCTACCTCTTTATGTTTCTTTATTGAGTTGTAATTTGTCCTTCCCTGGCGTGACACCACGAAAATTTTCTTTGCACCTAGGTGCTTTAGCGCATACACAACCGTTTTTGAAGCGCCACCACTTCCAAGTACGGCTACCGTTTTATCTTTAACTGAAATTTTAGATTTTTCAAGAGTATAGATAACCCCGAAAAGGTCGGTATTATCCCCAAAAAGACGGCCGTTTTTATTAACAATAGTGTTGACTGCGCCTATTTTTAATGCCGTTTCGCTTATTTCGTCTAAATAGGGCATTACCGCTTGTTTGTACGGTATAGTGACGTTTAACCCTTTAAAATCTTTTTTCTTGAAAAATTTACCCAATTTTATCGCACTGATTTCTTTGAGTTCGTATTCATACTTTTTGAAACTCTTGTGTATCTCGGGCGAAAAACTGTGTGATAATTTTAAACCTATTAATCCATATTCCATAATTAAATTTCCATATAACTTCCGTAATATTTAAATCCTTCAACTTGTGATTCAAGTTCAAATATAAGTTGCTTAAACTCTTTTGAATAAACGGATACTTCTAAATCGAAATAGAAAATAAACTCGAAATCTCTACCCGCAATCGGTCTACTCTCTAATTTAATAACGTTTACGTTTAATGCCGAAAGTCTTGCCATTACGTTGTATAACGCACCCGGTTTATTAGCCGTGGTAAATACTATACTCGTTCTATTAGCACCGGGATATATCTCTAAATTTTTGCTTATACAAATAAATTTGGTAAAGTTGCTATCCGTGTTTTGAACGTCGTTTTTAACAACGGATAAATTATAACAATCGGCGCAATCTATAGAAGAAATCGCGGCTACGTCGTTTCTTGACGACATAGCTACCGATTGAGCGGCAACGGCGGTATTTTCACACACGGTTACTTTCACGCCTTTTAACGAACGTAAAAAGTTACTGCATTGATTAATCGCTTGTTCGTGTGAGAAAATTTCTTTTACTCCGTCAAGTGAGCAACCGTCCTTTGCAAGAAGTACGTGATGTATTTGCATCTTTAACGAACGTACTATATAAAAATCATGCTTAGATAACAAATCATAAATTCTGTTTACCGAACCCGCGGTACTGTTTTCAAGCGGAACTATGCCGTAATCACACAAACCGCTCTCCACTGCCGTAAAAACCTTTTCAAACGTGTTTACGTACGTTATGTCGGGCAAAGAGAATATTTTATCGCATGCAATTTGAGAATATGCGCCTTCTACTCCTTGACAAGCAACGTTTGCGCGTGACGGAAATACTTTTTCGGTCACGGTTAACGCGTGGTCGATTTTTTTGCCGAGAAAGGAATCAGTAAGCAATTTTTTGTTTTGATACGACCTACTTAAATCCATTATAGTTGTAAACAAAACTTTGGTATACGATTCAAAATCTTCGCCGGCTATATCAGCCATTTGGTTTAATAGTTTTCTTTCCCTTTCCGTGTCTTTAACGGGTAGCTTGTTCGCCCTTTTATATTCCGCGATTTTTTCGCTCACTTGCATACGCTTGGTGAAAAGGTCTACCATGCTTTTGTTTATTTGGTCTATTTCCTTTCTAAGTTGTTCTAATTCCATTTTTATTCCCCTTTACCTAGTAAAAAATCCGTTAGCGCTATTGCCGTACAACTTTCAACCACTGCAACCGCGCGAACGCCTATGCACGGGTCGTGGCGACCTTTCACTGTTAAAGTTGTATTGCTCATGTTTCTTAAATCAACGCTTTCTTGTTCTTTCGAAATAGACGGCGTAGGTTTGAGCGCAACCTTAAATATTATAGGTGTCCCTACCGTTATTCCGCCGAGAAGTCCGCCTGCATTGTTGCTTTTAGTAGTAACTTTGCCGTTTTCTATCACGAACGGGTCGTTGTTTTCGCTTCCTTTTAATTTACTGCCGTCAAAACCCGAGCCCACTTCAAAGCCTTTAACACCCGGGATTGCAAACATTATTTGCGCTAGTTTATTTTCTAATCCGTTAAACATAGGCTCGCCAAGACCACTAGGCACGCCTATCGCCTTGCATTCGATAGTTGCTCCAACAGAATCTTGCTTTGAGCAAACTAGTTTTATTTTTTCTTGCATTTGTTGT
>CAJGCK010000076.1 GCA_904501795.1 uncultured Clostridia bacterium | reverse complement strand
TATCCTCGAAAAATACTTTTCGACGATATTTTGGCGCAAATACTATGTGATACTTGCAATTCCATTTTGTATGTGCTAAACTATTTCCAGTGAAAATTTCTTTTTTCATAAATCCTCCGTTTGTTTTTTTAGTTGCAACTGGCAGGTCGCAACTTTTATTATACACAAACGGAGGATTTTACTCAACGGTAAACCTTTACTGGACCCCCAGACTATCTGGGGGTTTATTGTTTACAAATAAAGCGCAAGTGTTTGCCTTGCGCTTTTAGTTTTATTCGGGATAGATAGGTAATTCGAAAAATCCTGCGCATACCTCTTGCGTGTAGTCTTGGCAAGGCGGTATTGCGGTGTACCCGTACGACGGTACAAGAAGTTCAACTTCCATTACGATTTTTATTATTATCGACGCGCACGCGTCTACCGTAAACTGATTAGTTGCCGTATAACTGCCGATCGTTGATACTAACGATACTAACGCTTCTACCTTGTACGGCATTATAGATGCGGACGGAATATTGAGTATTACGTCTTTACTAACGGTCACCGTACTTGTTGCAACGCCTTCTACACCATTGGCGTCGGTATACGCTACCGATACGGGTATGATTATATCCGCTTTTACCCTTGCACAATTTTTACGCTCGGGCAACGGCTCTATAATTAGATTGCTTACCGTTGCCTCCGAAACCGTGCTCTTCGCACTTACGAAGGTTAACGGATATGTAGGATTAGACGGGGTTAGATTAGTTATATTTAATACTAAACCGGTTAATTGACCCTGTTGCATGCACGCATCGAAAACCTTCTTGGCTTGCAAACATACCTTTTCGCATAAGCCGTTGAGCGGATTTCCGTTTATCGGGCCGGGGCATCTATCCGATTGAAAATTACAAAAAAACGACATTTCTTCCTCCTTTTTTGGCTTTCTATATTCAATATATGTTTCTACCGCGCCGTTATGACACTGTACTTTAACCCTTTTTCATTTTTTGTATTGACAAATTTTATTTGAGAGTTTACAATATGTAAAAGTGGTAGGTATATTCTTACCTTTTGTGGAATATACTCATCTAAAGGAGTTTATATGAAAATATGTGTTTATGGTGCTTCTAGCCCGAGAATTGATCAGTCTTTTATTTCAGCAGTTGAAGTTTTGGGCGAAAAACTCGCTAAAAAGGGACATGATTTAGTTTATGGTTGCGGGTCTAGCGGTCTTATGGGCGCGGCTGCGCGCGGGTTTAAAAAAGGCGGTGGCAAAGTTCACGGCGTTATACCTAAATTTTTTGAAGAAAACGGATACGAATCTATCTATTACGACGCGGATAAGATTACTAGAACGGACACGATGGCTGAAAGAAAGGCTATTATGGAAAACGAGTGCGACGTTTTTATTATCGCCCCCGGTGGAATAGGTACTTTTGAAGAATTGTTTCAGGCACTTACCTTGAAACAGTTAGGTAGACACAAAAAAGCGATGGTGTTATTTAACGTTAACGGGTATTACGACCACATTCGTGAACTTTTAGATATGGCGATAGAAAAAAATTTCGTTTCAAAAGAGTGCAACAAACTATACGAAATTTGTGATACCGACCAAGAAGTCATAGACTATATTGAAAAATACGACGGAAAAGTACCGTCGTGGGAAGATCTTAAAATAGGAACTAGATAATTTTTTAACGAAAATAAAAACCCCGTTCATTTTAGAACGGGGTTTTTTTACGCGTTTATTAGCGCTTTTATTATATATGATTTTTTCGCGCCGATTATATACTTATCTATTTCATCGAACGCAAATGAAAAAGTTTCTTCATTAAAAGGTTTGCCGTTTAACTTGTCTGCAATCTCATTTAGTGGTTTCGTTTGAAAAAAATCGCCGTGTATTTCGGCATTTTCGAACTTGCCGTCTATCATATCGAAAGTTAAAATAAACGTTCCAAAATCAAAACGCGCGTCAAACCGCATTTTACCTTTTGGCGAATATCCCACGTTCCACTCGTATTTGCCGTATTTTTCAGCCACTAGCGAATTTATTTTTCCATTATCTTCATCGGTAAAAGAATATTTTTCCATACCTTTTGAAAGTCTATCTTTTAATCCTTCTAAAAACTCATCGGCGGTAAGTGGCGTTTTCAAAAAATCTTTTACGTTTGTTACCCTTGCCCTTATAGACTTTATTCCCTTGCTTTCCACCTTTAATTTGTTTTGGATTAGCGAGTTCGAGAGCGTATCAAAGTCGGTTGAAAACAGTATGGTGCCGTGGTGCATTATTCTATCGCCGAATACAACTTGAGCATTACCCGAAATCTTCTTACCATCGACGGTTATATCGTTTCTACCCGAAAACTCGGCGGGAACGCCCAAATCGTTTAGGTATTCTATAACGGGCTTTGTAAATTTAACGTAGTTATTCTCCGTCTTATCAAACGGCGCTATTACCGTGTAACATATATTGCCAAGGTCGTGGTAGACTGCCCCGCCACCCGTTAATCTTCGTATGACTTCTATTCCGTTGTCTTTGGCGTAGGCTAAATTTACTTCCTGAAAAGCGTTTTGGTTAACGCCCAAAATAACCGCCTTTGCGTTACGCCATAGATAAACGTAATAGCCGTCGGTTTGTTTTAGTAAATATTCTTCAGACGCCAAATTAAAAGACGCTGTATGATTGTCGTGTGAGATAAATCTAAACTTTTCCATATAAAAATTAAGGGGCTTAGCTTATGTTTAAGCCCCTTTCTTTTAAGCGATTAAACGCCTTTCTTTGCTTTACGCAACATTTCCGCATCGGAAGTGTTGATGGTGCTAACGTGACCTTTAAGCGGTAAAATCTTATCGTTGATATAATCAATTAGCCAGTTTGCTTGAGGGAAGAACTCTGCGTCGAATTCGTATGGAGGAGTAATCCAGTTTTGAGCACCGCATACTACTACCGGAGCGTCGAGATAATCGAAACATAATTCAGAAACGTTTCTTGCAAAGTCGTTTAAGATACTTCCTCTTGCACACGCGTCTGAAGCCATAATAATTCTACCCGTTTTCTTAACCGATTCAACAACTTTTTCGTAGTTAAACGGAACGATACTTCTTGCGTCGATAATTTCGGCTTCAACACCGTATTTTTCAGAAAGAATTTTTGCTGCTTCAACTGCTTTGTAAAGGGTTGCGCCGATGGTAAGAATAGTGATGTCTTTACCAACTCTCTTAACGTCGGGTTCACCAAGCGGAATTTCATAATAGCCTTCGGGAACGCCTTCTTTTCTAAATTCTTCGCCCTTGTCGTAAAT
>CAJGCK010000075.1 GCA_904501795.1 uncultured Clostridia bacterium | reverse complement strand
CCAGAGGTAACTATTGCTTCTTCTATATCTCTTAGTCCCTTTATTATTATCTCAAAGTTTTTAAGTACTGAAACAATTTTCTTTCTCTCTTGTGTCGTTATAAGACAACATTTTTTTAATGGCGAAACGGACGTTCTCCTTATTATCTCGGCAACTAAGTTCCTGGGAACCAAGCCACGTAAGACCGTTTGAAAATTCTTATTGTTATCGTTAGCAAAATCTCTAATTAATCTATTGTCTAAGGTCGTTTCATCTAACGCAGGCTTAAAGTCTATAAACAACTTTACGTTTTTAAGATCTAACTTATTAATAACGCTAGAACAAGATAAAACTATCGGTCCTGAAACACCAAAATGTGTAAACAACGCTTCGCCCATACACGAGTAGACTATTTTTTCGTTTGATTTTGCGGTTAATTTAACGTTTTTAAGCGATAGACCTTGTAGGTCTTTAAGTGGCAAATTCGCAGTTTCTATGCCCGACAGTGCGCTTTTTGGTGACACTATTGAATGTCCGAATTGTTTTGCAAATTTATATCCGTCGCCCGTGCTACCCGTAAGAGGATAAGAAACACCACCCGTGCAAACGATTACTTTATCTGCTTGTATCTCACCCTTATCGGTTAGAACACCTTTAATTTCTCCGTCACGATAAATAATAGACTTAACGGTTGTGCTCGTTAAAATTTCAACGCCAAGTTTGTTTAACGCGTTTTCTAAAGTTTTGGTTACGTCGCTCGCTTTATCGCTAAGCGGAAATACCCTTTTACCACGTTCCGTTTTAAGTTTTAGACCGTTATTTTCAAAAAATGAAATTGTGTCTTGCGGTAAAAAAGAAGAAATACTAGCAAATAAAAACTTAGGATTTGTTACGACGTTATCCATAAATCCGTACAAATCGGTTTCGTTGGTAACGTTACACCTGCCCTTACCCGTTATGTAAAGTTTTTTGCCTAACTTTTCGTTTTTTTCGACTAATACTACCTTGGTGTTGGTGTCTTTTGCAAAAATACCTGCCATCATACCCGCAGGGCCACCACCGATTATTACTATTTTTTTCATTTTGATTTGCTAGTTTTATCCGTTTTTTTCTTTTTTTTAGTAAAAAACTTTTCTATTTTCTCACCATGCTTATAAACTAGTATAGTTACGACGGCAGTAAATATAAAGAAAAGTATCCAAAGCAAAATTCCCCACCACGTATCGTATGGAATAATGCTATTATTCATTGAAAATGATGAAACCGAAACCGATATTATTCTAGTAATGAAAATCATAACTATGAAAAACAAAGGTGAAACGGTTGTAATCCCTGCGACAAAACACAAAACGTCGTCTGGAAAAAAAGGAAATAAAAACATAAAAGTTAAAATGACTTTATCTTTTCCCTTAATCATTTTTAAGCCTTTGTCTAGGTTATCCGCTCCTACAAGCCATTTTGCAACCTTGTAGCCAAAAATTCTACCGATATAAAACCCAACGATAGAACCGGCGATTATTCCTATACAACTAAAAATAGCGCCCTTTAACGGCCCGAAGAGTAGCACGCCCGCGCCGACCGTTATAAATGCCGGAATAGGCAAAACTACAACTTGTAAAAACTGTATTACAATAAATAAAACGACTGAAAACGCACCGTGTGATGCAATATATTCCCTAAACGAATCTACGCTATCAAATTTTTCTAAAATTCCGCTAACCCTAAGCAAGTACAGCCCAAGCGACACAAATAACAACACAAAGGTTATTAAATAAAAAAGTTTATAAACGAACTTCTTAGATTTTTTATAAAAAACTATGGTTAGTATAGTTATAAGAGCAATTAAAGAAATGGCTACGCTTAATATAGCGGTTGACTGTTCGAATACAAAACCGCTATTAAACGTGGCGACGTATAGGCAAATAAATATAGATGAAGCTAAACCAAGTAAGCATATAAGTATGACGTTTAGCACTTCTTTAACAACTTCTTTTCCCTTCATTTCTCTCAATTGACAAATTAATAATTTCTTCTCTTAAGATTATACTACCTTTTTAACTTTTTTAATCTACAGAAAACAATTATTGTAGTTTTTTATACTCGCTTACCGCGATTTTATCACATCTATTATTATACTCGTTATCTGCATGCCCTTTTACTTTTATAAACTCTACGACGTGATTATCCGTCAACGACAACAACTCTTGCCATAAATCAACGTTTTTAACGTCTCCCTTCCCTGCGGTACGCCAATTTTTTGAAACCCATTCCTTTAGCCACCCTTTATTAAACGCGTCCACCACGTATTGAGAATCAGAATAAATTTTAACGGCACATTTCTCTTTAAGTGCTTTTAATCCGTTTATCACTGCAATAAGTTCCATGCGATTGTTAGTGGTTTCCCTTTCACTACCGCAAACCACCTTCTCAATGCCTTTATAAATTAAAATCGCACAGTATCCACCTGCGCCTGGGTTACCGGAGCATGCCCCGTCAGTATACAACGTAACTTCTTTCATAAACTTTCCAACTCTTTTGAACGGGCAACGCAAGCGTCTATCGCTTGTGATGAGATTTCGCTCAAGCCCTTTTCATAATATATTTTAATTGCTTCTATTGTAGTTCCGCCTTTACTGCATACCGCATTTATTAAGTCATCCAAAGACTTGTCGGTGTTTTTCTTAACCATTTCGCCCGCACCTATCATTGTATTGACGGCAAGTTTTTTGGCTTGTTCTTCGCTCAGCCCGTGTTTTATTCCCGCTTCAACTATAGTTTTTAGAAACAAATAAAAATATGCGGGTGCACTACCACTTACGCCCGTTACTGCGGATAAAAGTTCTTCTGGAACTGAAACTACTTCGCCAAGTGAAGAAAATAATCTTTTAATAAAATCAACGTCTTTTTTATTAGAAAAATCCGTGCAATCTAAACCTGTTGCTCCTTTACCAAGCGAACACGGTGTGTTAGGCATACATCTAGCAACTAACGAGAAAGGAAAATATTTTTTTATTTTTTCTTTCTTTACACCCGCCATAATAGATACGAATTTGTTTGTATTAGAGTTTTTAATTTCTTCTAATACAGCCGTTGCGTTTTGGGGCTTAATTGCAAACAAAACGAATTCCGCGCCGTTTGCAAGAACTTTATTGTCAAA
Organism: uncultured Clostridia bacterium; assembly: GCA_904501795.1. GTDB lineage: Bacteria > Bacillota > Clostridia > Christensenellales > Borkfalkiaceae > UBA1259. The sequence continues at coordinate 312 of CAJGCK010000075.1, read as the reverse complement.
AGTAACGCTAACGCCTTTTTTAGCAACTCTATCCAAAGCGTCTTTAGACAAGTCGCTAACGATAATTTGCTGAGGAGTTAATACTTTAGAATTTATTACACCGTCTAAAATCGCCGAAGACATAAATCCCGCGCCTATTACACCTAGTTTATATTGCTTTTGCATCTTTCGCTCCTTAATCGTGCTAAAACGAAAATAGTTTAGCGCAAAAATTTTCCATTATAAATAATATTAATATTTTACAATATTAATAAACTTTTGTCAATGCAAATAATCTTGTAAATAGAAAAGCCACCCAAATAGGTGGCTTTT
>CAJGCK010000074.1 GCA_904501795.1 uncultured Clostridia bacterium | reverse complement strand
TTACAATAATTGACTAAAATTATTGCAAAATGCAATAAAAAGTAGTAAAATAAAAAAAGGTATTAAAAATGCAAGGTAAAGATATATGCGTTAATCGTCAAGCACGTCACGACTATTTTATATTAGACGAGTTTGAAGCGGGTATCGTGCTAGACGGTGGCGAAGTAAAAAGCATACGCAACGGCTCGGTTAACTTAAAAGACAGTTTTTGTTTGATTTACGACAATAAACTGTTACTTAAAAATATGCATATAGCCGTTTACGAACGGGCGGGCGCGTTTAACGAGAAGAACTCTCGCCGTGACCGAACTTTACTAATGCATAAAAACGAAATTATAAAATTAAAATCGCAAATAGAAAAAAAAGGACTAACGATAATACCGCTTAAACTATATTTTAACAAATCGCTCATAAAGGTTTCGATAGGCTTGGCGCAAGGTAAACACACTTTCGACAAAAAGCGTACGCTTATGGAAAAAGACTTGCAAAGAGAGAAACAACGGGAAATAAAAAATTACACTTAAAACCAAAGGAGAAATAAAATGTCAAACAAAAAGAGAATTGAAACCGTTTGCGTTCAAGGTGGATACACTCCGCAAAACGGTGAACCTAGACAAATTCCAATTATTCAAAGCACCACTTTTAAATACGATACTAGTGAAGACATGGGTAAACTTTTCGACTTAGAAGCGAGTGGTTATTTCTATACTAGGCTACAAAACCCCACCAACGACTTCGTTGCCAAAAAACTTACCGAACTAGAAGGTGGTACGGCGGGTATGTTGACTTCGTCGGGCCAAGCCGCAAACTTCTTTGCAGTTTTCAATCTTGCTAACTGCGGTGACCACGTGGTATGTTCTTCGTCTATATACGGTGGGACTTTCAATCTTTTTGCCGTTACCATGAAGAAGATGGGTATTGATTTTACTTTCGTTTCTCCTGACGTAACGGAAGATGAATTAAACAAGGCGTTTAGGCCTAATACTAAAGCATTGTTTGGTGAAACCATCGCAAACCCTGCATGTTCGGTATTAGATATCGAAATGTATGCAAGGGTGGCTCACGCGCACGGCGTTCCGCTTATCGTGGACAATACTTTTGCGACCCCCGTTCATTGTAGACCTATCGAGTGGGGCGCGGATATAGTAACGCACTCTACCACGAAGTATATCGACGGTCACGGCGTTGGCGTTGGCGGTGCTATTATCGACGGCGGTAAATTCGACTGGTTAGCCCACGCGGATAAATTCCCCGGTCTTTGTACACCCGACGATAGCTATCACGGAATAGTTTACGCCGAAAAATTCGGTAAAGAAGGCGCGTTCATAACAAAATGCACCGCACAATTGATGCGTGATTTCGGCTCTATTCAATCTCCGCAAAACGCTTTTTACGCAAACCTTGGTTTAGAAAGTTTGCACGTAAGAATGGCTCGCCATGCGGAAAACGGGTTAAAGGTTGCAACCTTCTTATCTAAGCACGAAAAGATAGAGTGGGTAAGATTTTGTGGACTTAAAGGGGATAAGTATTACGATTTAGGTCAAAAATATTTGCCAAACGGTTCGTGCGGGGTTTTAAGCTTTTCGGTTAAAGGCGGAAGAGCAAATGCAGAAAAGTTTATGAAGAACTTGAAAGTTGCCGCAATAGAAACGCACGTTGCAGACGCAAGGACGTGTTGTTTGCATCCGGCAAACGCAACTCACCGTCAATTAACGGATAAGCAACTTGAAGAAGCGGGAATACCGCCCACACTAATTAGATATTCTTGCGGTATAGAAAACGCAGAAGATTTGATAGAAGACTTAAAACAAAGCTTAGAATTACTCTAAAAGGGGGTAAACGATGCCCATTATAGTACCAAAAGATATACCGGCAAGTAAGATATTGCAATCGGAAAATATTTTCGTTATGAACGATAAACGTGCTATGAGACAGGATATCCGTCCGCTAGAAATAGCCATACTTAATTTAATGCCCACGAAAATCGTTACCGAAACACAATTAATGCGCTTGTTGTCAAACTCGCCTTTGCAGGTAAACGTAACGCTTATCAGCACGGAAAGTTACGTTGGTAAAAACACGCCTTTAGAACATTTAACGCGTTTTTATCGCTCTTTTTCCGAAATAAAAAACCGCAAGTTCGACGGTATGATTATAACAGGCGCACCCGTAGAAGATATAGAGTTCGAAAAGGTGAAGTACTGGGACGAACTAAAAGAAATTTTAGACTATGCAAAAACTAACGTAACTAGTACGTTGTTTATATGTTGGGGTGCGCAAGCAGGACTTTACCATTTCTACGGTATAAACAAACGCTTGCTCGACAAAAAACTTTTCGGTGTGTACAAACATAAAAAACTCGTTAAATACGATCGTTTGTTAAAGGGTACTGACGATAGGTTTTTTATGCCACATTCACGCCACACTGCCGTCGATGAAGAAGCGCTTAAAGCGTGTAAGGACCTTGTTATTTTAGCCACTTCAAAAGAAGCGGGCCCAACCATAATGCGTTCTAAAGACAACAAGTTTATATTTATAACGGGTCACGCCGAATATGATAGAGATACCCTAGAAAAAGAATATTTGCGTGATAAAGAAAAAGGCTTAGATATTCTTCCGCCCGACAATTATTATATGAACGGTGACAAAGGTGAAATCAAAATGTGTTGGACAAGTACGGCAAATCTAATATATATGAATTGGCTTAACCACTACGTATATCAACTAACGCCGTACGATATCGAAGAAATAAATAAATAGAGCGAAAATTCGCTCTATACGGGGATGTTTTAGATTCGATTGTGCGTGTTCTTTTTTTCATAAGCATACCGAAGGCTCGACTTCGTAAAAACGGAACTTAAATTTAAATGCTAACAATCAAGAATTAGCATACGCAGCGTAATTGCGTACGTCTACCGTAGTTTTCCTGATAGGCTACGACTAGGCGTCAACAATATCGGGGGACTGCTTTGTGGATTGCTTGCGTTCACTTAGTGGATTATAGTAAGCACGTTTGGGTTAAAGGTTGCCGACAGCCGTAACCGAAACGAAAATAAAGTTCGGATAAGTATGTAGAAAGGGAAACGGAAGCGTTCAAGACCGGGGTGCAAGTCCCCGCATCTCCACCACCACGTCGAAGCACTGCTTGTTGTCAGCAGTTTGCTAAAATCAAACAGCAAGACTTACAGCAGGCTTCTCCTTTTTCCCAAAAATCTTTTGCAAAACAAAATATTTTCGGGAGCCCTAATAAAAAGTAAATTTCAGCGTGTTAATAAGAAACACCGACATTATTGATGAGCACTGCTTGTTGTCAGCAGTTTGCTAGAAGCAAACAGCAAGACTTACAGCAGGCTTCTCCTTTTTCCCAAAAATCTTTTGTAAAACAAAATATTTTCGGGAGCCCTATTAAAAAGTAAATTTCAGCGTGTTAATAAGAAACACCGACATTATTGATGAGCACTGCTTGTTG
>CAJGCK010000073.1 GCA_904501795.1 uncultured Clostridia bacterium | reverse complement strand
ATAATGATTGCGGACGGTTGTGAAGCGGCGACTAGAACCCTAAAAGACCGTTCGAGAGAAAACGTTAAAAAGGTAGTTAGAAAAATCGTTAACGACCGTATGGAATTAGGTCAGTTCGACGAGTGTGAAATAACCCTTAAAGAATTAAATATAATAATCAATGCAGTCGTAAACAACTTAACGGGTATCTATCACAGTAGAGTAGAGTATCCAAAGATTAGTTTAGACGGGCTTAAAGAAAAGGACAACTAATATGGGCAGACTATATATAGAGACCACTGAGAGAAAACTTAATTTACCCGAACTAGCGGGGGTTGTTTACGAGTGTTTAGGACAAGTAGACAATCTTAAAGTAGAACTAATTAAGGTTAGTGAACAAGAGATACGAAGACTAAATAGTGAAAATAGGGGGGTGGACAAGGTTACCGACGTTTTGTCTTTTCCTACACTAGATAACGTCAAGGGCAAGATTTTGTTAAAGAAAGAATACCCTACCGATTTAGACGGTAAATATTTGTTTTTAGGTTCTATAGTAATTTGCAAAGAGAAGATTAAAGAACAAGCCCAAGAATACGGGCACAGCGAAGAAAGAGAAACGAAATATTTAATAATTCACGCCCTAATGCACCTATTCGGTTACGATCATGAAACGGAAGAAGAAAAAGCCCAAATGCGTGCTAAAGAAAAGGCGGTATTAAAAATTTTAGGAATAGAATAAGGGAGGAGCAGTAATGGAATATTCATATTTAAGATTTCCTGGTTTTAAGATTAAAGCGGTTACACTAAGTTATGACGACGCTACGATTTACGACGAAAAGTTAATAGGAATTTTAAATAAATACGGCTTAAAATGTACTTTTAACATAAACTCGGGGATTTTGGGGACAAGCGAAAGATTTTTAAATAAAGACCAAGCGGTAAAACTTTATAAAGATACTCCGCACGAAGTAGCCGTTCACGGCGCGGTTCACCACGCCTTAGATACGCTTCCCACCACCGCACAAATTTGTTGGGAGATAATTTCGGACAGGCACGAACTCGAAAAGATGTTCGGTAGAATAGTAAACGGTATGGCGTATGCTAGCGGCACTTACGACACTCAAGCGGTTGAAACGCTTAAATATTGTGGTATAAAATATGCAAGAACGATAGAGAACGACACGAACTTTGCTCTTCCCGCCGACTGGTTAAGAATGCCCGCGACTTGCCACCATACCAACCCTGAACTAATGACTTTGGCACAAAAATTTTTAGAGTTAAAACTTCAACCTAGGTTTGTATGCCGCCAACCATATTTGTTTTATTTGTGGGGGCACAGCTATGAGTTTAACGATAATAATAACTGGCACGTCATAGAAGATTTTTGTAAACTTATGGGTGGTAGGGACGACGTGTTTTATTGCACTAACGGTGAACTTTTCGAATACGTTACCGCGTTTAATAATTTGGTGTATTCGGTAGACGGGAAGTGGGTGCACAACCCCAGCGCAATAGACGTATATTTAGACTATTTAGGCAAAGAACGTTTGGTTAAATCAAACCAAACTATCAATTTAGGTGAAGAATAATGAAAAGCGGATACGTTGCCGTAATAGGCAGAGCAAATGCGGGTAAGTCCACGTTAGTTAACGTTTTAGTTGGTGAAAAGGTGGCAATAGTTTCGCCCAAACCACAAACTACTCGCGATAGAATTTTGGGTGTTTTAACGGAAGAAGATTATCAAATCGCCTTCGTTGACACGCCGGGGCTATACAAGGCGGATAACCTATTAAATTCTATAATGCAAAAAACGGCGTTAGATACTACTGCCGACGTTGACGTGATATTGTTCGTTTTAGATGCGCACGACGGTATTTCGGAAGCGGATGAAAAGTTTATAGAAAAGTTTTCATCCATAGACAAGCCGTTTATTTTAGTACTAACGAAAACGGATATTATGCCGGAGAGTTTGCTTATATCCGAACTCAAAAGATTATCGGGAAAGGACTACGATATAGTCCCCGTCTCCGCAAGAAAGGGTAAAAACGTTAAAAACTTAATAAAGGTTATTCTCAGTCGTTTGCCTGATGGCGAAAAACTGTTTGAGCAAGATATAGTGTCGGACCGTTCGGTTAGATTTATGATAGGCGAAATAGTCCGTGAAAAAATTCTTTTAAAATTCGACAAGGAAATTCCGCACGGCGTAGCGGTTATTATAAACGAATTTAAAGAGCGTGAAGACAAAAAAGTATATAACGTTTCGGTGGATATCGTGTGCGAAAAGCCCAACCATAAAGCCATTTTAATAGGCAAGGGCGGGTCGGCTATCCGTGAAGTTTCGTCGTTTGCGAGAAAGGATATGGAAAAATTGCTTGATAAAAAAGTTTTCCTAACAACGTACGTTAAAGTTAAAGAAGACTGGCGGAATAGCGCGCAACTGACCAAAGAATACGGTTACGGCGACGATAATTAGGCTTTTGTATAAAGTTTGTTTTTTTGAGCATACTTCTTTTTCATAAGGAGAAAATATGAAAAAGAAAATAAATGTTAATAACCCCGAAGATTTTTTAGACCCCGCGAAAACGGCTTGGGATATGTTTGAAAAAACTGGGAATATATCTTATTATTTATTGTATAAAAATCTTACCGAGTTGTAGGTTTTATGGAAGAAGTACTAAAGGGAATTTTATTAGACGGAATATCGTACGGAGATAACGATAAAATAATAAACGTTTTCACGCTAGAAAAAGGCGTGGTTTCCGCACGGATAAAAGGTGTAAAAAAGGCAGGTGCAAAACTAAAATTTGCGACCGAGCCTTTTTGTTTTGCCGAATACGTGTTTTCGTGTACGGGCGATAGGCGAACGGTAATTGGCGCAAGCCTATTAGACAGTTTTTATCCCATAAGACTTTCGGTAGAAAAACTATATTCGGCGTGTAGCGCCGTGGAATTCGTTAAAGAATTTTGCAAAAAAGAAATGGTACAGCCTCAGTTGTTTTTTTCGTTATTAACGGCGTTAAAAAAGTTGGCGTACACTGACGAAAACGCACTTCTTCCATTGACGGAATTTTTGATTTTAGGGCTAAAAGAGATGGGTTACGGCATAAAATTTAACGGTTGTGCCGATTGTGAAACAGATTTTGACGGTAGAACTTTTTTTGATTATGAAAGTGGAAGTTTTTATTGCTACGAGTGCGCAAACGGTAGGGGTAGAGAGATAAATAATTTAACGTATAAAACGTTAAGAAGCGTTGCTGAAAATGAAAAGTTAGACGGGGCGGACTATTTGAAAGGGCTAAAGCTTTTAGATTATTATTTAACCAACAAAACCGAAGCCGTATTAAAATCGTTAAAGCAACTGTTGTCCCTTTAAAATATTTTAGGTCAAAGACAAAAAAAGTGTAAAAAGGACGCTTAAAGACTTGAAAAAAAATATAAATTGTTGTAAAATGATATAGGTTTAAATTTGAAAAAAATTATCAAAAATTTTGGAGGATAAATT
>CAJGCK010000072.1 GCA_904501795.1 uncultured Clostridia bacterium | reverse complement strand
TGTTCAAGACAATCTTTTTCAACTTCGTCTTGACCTTGTTGTCTTTCCGCTCTATCGAAAGTGTCTAACGCTTTGTCTAATTTTTCGTTTGCGTATTCTCTAACTGCGTTGTCAATTTCTTCTGGAATATGGTATAAATCCATTTCCTTTTTAGGTTTGCCAACTGCCGAAATAATTTCTTCTTGGAACGCGCATAGACGCTTAATTTCTTCGTGACCGAACAAGATTGCGCCAACCATTTCGTCATCACTAATTTCGTTTGCGCCTGCTTCTACCATCATTATGGCGTCTTTAGTACCTGCAAGGTTTAACGTTAACACGCTTTTTTCTCTTTGAGCAACGTCCGGATTGATAACGTATTCGCCGTCTACCATTCCCACTACTACGCTACCCGTAGGCCCTGCAAAAGGTATGTCTGATATGCTGATTGCTATTGAACTACCTAGCATTGCCAAAGGTTCGGGTTGAATATCCGGTTCTACGGATAACGCGGTTGCTATTACAACAACATCGTTAAATAAGCCCTTGGGGAACAAAGGACGAATAGGACGGTCTATTAAACGCGAAGTCAATATGCCCTTGTCGCTTGCTCGACCTTCTCTTTTCTTAAAACCACCAGGGATTTTGCCGATGGAATACATTTTTTCTTCAAAATCAACGCCTAAGGGAAAGTAGTCCATTCCGTCACGCGGTTTTTCAGCCATGGTTACGTTTACCATAACCACCGTTTCACCGCAACGAATAACGCAAGAACCGTTTGTTTGTTCTGCGTATTTGCCCGTTTCAACTACTAGTTCTCTTCCACCGACGGTTGTTTTGAACTGTCTGAAAGTTTCTGTCATTTTTTCGTCTCCTATCTCTACTCTTATTTTTTAGTAAGCCCACGCTTTGCACGAGCCAAAAGGTTTATTTCAAAGAAAAGTGGGCGACCGAAATCCGTGTCGCCCCCTAAACCTTATTTTCTTAAATCTAAATCTGCAATAACTTTTCTGTATCTTTCGATATCGATTTCTTGCAAATATTTTAAAAGACCACGACGTTCACCAACCATCTTTAAAAGACCACGACGGCTGTGGTTATCGTGTTTGTTTACGGAAAGGTGTTGGTTTAAATGATTAATTCTTTCCGTTAATAGTGCGATTTGCACTTCTGCCGAGCCCGTATCACCTTCGTGACGAGCGAATTTTGCTATAATTTCTGCCTTTTTTGCTTTTTCCATTTTCTTTTTACCTCCTATTTATATGGAATAATTCACTACTGACAATGCAAGGGGTGGAGAACCGCCGAACTTTGCCAGAGCATTAAGCCTATTTAGTATAACAAATTTGGTTATATTTGTAAACTGTTTTTTAGCGTTTTTTTAGATTTTTAGCGCCTTTATTAGTTGAATTTGAATATTTTTCTTACGATTACGTATATCTTTTTAGCCAAACCACACTTAAATTTACTATCGGATGCAACCATACCCGTAAATTTGCGTTTTAACTTTTTATACGTTACGGGGTCTTTTTCTTTTAGTTTGTCCCAAAGTTTACGCTTTTTGTCAAAACTTTCTTTGTCCCCTATTTTTATTAGGTAAATACTGTTGATTATCATCATTATCATTAGATAATCTAACGAATACTTATATAACCTTTTGCGAGTTTCCTTGAAAGTGTTGATATCGTGTGCTTCAAGCAAAAGTTCGGTTACTTTTATGTGTTGATCTATTCTCTTCATAATAACACTTTCGTTAACCGACTGGTCCTGTCTACCTATAAAGTATCTATAAAAGTCCACGTTTATGTAATAAAAACTCTTTGCGTATGGTAGCGGTGTGAAAACGAAAAGGTTGTCCACGTAAAAAGTGTGCTTGGGAAGTTCTAAATTAATGTCCCTTAAAAGCCCCGTTCTATATATTACCGAGTGCATAGCGATAAAAGTGCCCACCGGTAGTTTTTTACTCTCTTCAAAATTAAATTTTCTACCCACGGGAAAACTCATACGGTAGTTTACGTGTTTTTGCGTGTTGTTGTACATGTATTCATAAACGTAGTTAACTAAATACACGTCGATTTCTTCTTCCATCGACCTTAGAGTCGACATAACTTCGTTTAATGCGCTCTCGTCTACCCAGTCGTCCGAGTCTACTACCTTAAAATATTTGCCCGTTGCGTTTTTTAATCCGGTATTAACCGCTTGTCCGTGGCCACCGTTTTCTTGATGGATTGCCTTTACTATGCTGGGATATTTTTCTTGGTATCTATCTGCAATCTCTTTAGTGTTATCTTTAGTAGAACCGTCGTTAACGATTATTATTTCGGCCTCTTCGCCTGCTTTCAATAGGGACTCTATACATTTTTCCATATATTCAGCAGAATTATAGCACGGAACTGCAAAGGATATTAGTTTCATTATTTTCTCCTATCTAACGAAATAGTTCGTTTTTGTTTTCGATTATTTTATTTAACTTATTGATATAAGTCACCACGTCTTTCGGCGAAGCTTCTCGCTCTATCCTTTCCCCACCGAAAAACACGCGTTTTGAAATAGCGCCCGCGCCACAAGCGACGTTTTGCGATATCTCTTCCATAACGTCTATATTATAGACGCACTCTTTATCGGGTAGCGCGTACCCAACGTTTTCAAGATTTCCCGCCATGTATTTCTGTCTATACATATAATAAGGGTTATACCCACCATTTGTCAAGACCGAAAAGGCGTAATCCACCATTTTCTCTACTTCACGCCCGTCTAGCCGTTCGGTATCCTTTTTTAAATACGACCCGCGTTTAATACAAAGCGTATGCACCGTTATATTATCTGGGCGGAGAGAAAAGGTTTTGTCTAAACTGTACCTAAAATCTTCAAAAGTTTCACCGTCTAATCCGGCGATTAAGTCCATATTGACCGAAAAATACTTTTTACTGAGTTCGTATTTATCTAAAACGTCTTTCGCCGTGTGGCTTCTGCCTATACGCTCAAGCGTGGCGTCAATAAAGGTTTGCGGATTAACGCATATCCGCGTAACGCCGTAATCGGCAAGTAGTTTCAAATTGTCTTCGGTAATTCTATCGGGTCTACCCGCTTCTACCGTAAATTCAACGCCCGTATTTATTTTTTTAAGTTCTTCTAGCACGCGTTTTAGCCGTTCGTTAGAAAGAGCGACGGGAGTGCCACCGCCGACGTAAATACTGCGCAATTTTTTTATTAAGTGCGCGCTTTCACGTATCTCGGTAATTAAAGCGTCTAAATAACCGTCCACGTGCTTTTCCGCCGTGCGCATATCCGAACTTATGAACGAACAGTATTTGCAACGGGTTGGACAAAAAGGAATAAATACGAAAAAATCCGTATTATCGTTATCCTTTTCGTAAACGCCCTTTTGAGCGGAAATAACCTTTTGAGTAAGCGCGATTTTTGATGGCGAAACCTTCATCGTATTTTGAAAGAAATCGGTAAATTCGCCCGTTTTTTCAAGCTGTTGATAGGCAAGTTTCGTCGGTCTTATGCCCGTTAACGCGCCCCAAGGTAACTGCTTTCCAAAACAGTTAGAAAGCGCTTTATAAACGGATAGTTTCGCATATCGTTTGACAAGTCGTTTGTGTTCGATTTGGTCTAAATTTTGCGGGAGCAAATTTCCAAAAGCGTAAGCCTTGCCGTCAACAACAACAGTGTTTACAACTTTGTTTTCCGTTTGAGAAAAAAGGTGTTTTATTTTGAGT
>CAJGCK010000071.1 GCA_904501795.1 uncultured Clostridia bacterium | reverse complement strand
TTTCGCATTACGGTATAAAAAAGCCGTTATTTTCTTATCATAAGTATAACGAACGTGAAGTAGGTGAAAAAATAATAGAAAAACTGAAAAACGGTACTAATATAGCCGTTATTTCAGACGCCGGCACTCCGCTGATTTCAGACCCAGGCAATATTTTGGTAAGCCTTTTGATAGAAAACGGGTTAGAATTTACCGTTATTCCAGGCGCGTGCGCGCTTATCAACGCGCTTGTTCTAAGCGGTTTAGATAGCAGTAGGTTTTGTTTTTTAGGTTTCTTGCCCGAAAAACAAGGCGAAAGACAAGAACTTTTAGACAAGTATAAGGACTTAGACTTAACCTTGATTTTTTACTGCGCACCACATAATATTAAAAAGGACTTAGAAACACTCTACTCCGTATTTGGCGAAAGACGTGCCGTTGCCGTTAAAGAGATTTCTAAATTGTACGAACGTGCGGTACGTTTTAATCTTAAGGACGGTTTGGGAGAAGATCCGAAAGGCGAATTCGTGTTGGTGGTAGAAAAGAGTGAAAGAGTTTCGCCCTTGCTATCACTTACCGAAAAAGAGCATATAGACTATTATATCAATTTAGGGCTAGATAAAAAAGAAGCGCTTAAAAAGGTCGCGAAAGAACGCGGAATAGCAAAATCATTATTATATAAATATACGGTGGATTAATGGCAAATTGGATTGACACAACCTTTTATGTTTTCGATAAGGCGATACTTAATTTTTATCATAATTTGGCGGTTAGTTGCGGTGGTTTTTTAACCCCCGTAATGCGCTTTATTTCCTTGCTTGGCACACACGGAATATTTATGATTGTCCTTGGCGTGATACTGTGGTTTTTCAGTAAAACTCGAAAGATTGCCACGTCCGCTTTAATAAGCATGCTAATCGGTTTTTTGATAACTAACCTTATACTAAAAAACGCCGTTGCAAGACTTCGCCCGTATACACACGTTGAATTTGCACAGTGGTGGCAATTAGTCGGTGCACCCGTCGAGAAAGACCTTTCTTTTCCATCGGGGCACGTAACCGTCGTCGCATCTTTCATAACGGGCGCTTTCGCGGTCAGCAAGAATAAAAAATATACCTTTTTATTGTTCTTGTGTGTAATAGTAATGGGCGTTTCTCGAAACTATTTAATGGTCCATTATCCGAGCGACGTTTTGGGTGGCGTTTTGTCGGGCGTCGTTTCCGGCATAATCGGTGGACTTATAACCAAACTAATATACAACAAGTTTATAAACGAAAAGCAAACTAAATTTGCAAATTTTTATAAATCATTTTCGTTGATAAAGAAAAAACAAAAGTAAATACAAAAGGCTAACGAGCTCGTTAGCCTTTTAATAATTCCCTTCTAAATCTTTGTCTTTAAATAATTCGTCGTTAAAAAAATCAAATAAAGAAACGTCAAGTGCTTGATATAAATCAAGTATCATCCGTGTGTCCAGGTTTTTTGCTCTTATCAAAAAAATACTTTTTAACGAGCCCGCAGGCATGCCGGATAGCAACGCTAGTTTGTTTGGACTTGTTTTACGGATTTCACACAAATCATATATCCTTTATTTGCCAAAGTTATATATTCTATAATTTAATAAAAAAATTAAAATTTATCCGTAGAGCCAAACCCGCCCGTGCGCAAGTTTTCACACTCATCGTCAACGGTAATACCGTATTCAACGAAAATGCCTTGGCAAAAGGCTTGTCCGCTTTCTACCGTTAAACTTTTTTCGCCAAGGTTTGTTATTTTAACCATAATATGCCCTTCGTTTTCAGCGTAAAAGTAGTCGCTGTCGATAATGCCAACGGTGTTGTCTAATCTCAGCCTATACTTAAAACCTAAACTGCTTCTAGGATATATTTTTAAGACCCAACCGTTTTCCATTTTAGCGCGAACGCCTGTTGCAATGGTAATCGTTTCGCCAGGGGATAGGGTAAATCCGACGGGCGCAAAGAAATCGTACCCCGCGCTACCAACTGTTGCACGGCGGGGTAATTTAATATCTTCTACGCTAACGTTTTTATCGCGCAAACACATTTCCTTTTGGCTAACTTTAAAAAATTGAGCAATCTTTTTCATAAAAAACCTTAAATTAAAACGGCTAAAAAGCCGTTTTAAATTTTATTTATTTTCTTTCGCTTAGAATTTTTTGTTCGTACTTAGCGATTTCACCGTATAATTCGCTATCGGTGGGCACGTTTTCAATTTCGCAATACTTATTCCAAACGTCGCCAAAGGGAAGAGTTTTAACCGCTTCACTTTCAATCATAAGTTTGGTTAAGTTGTTTTCATCTTGCAATTGTTTTAGTTGTGCGTTAGGCGTTAGCATTGCTAAAAGAAGGGCTTTTTGCCAGCTTCTAAACCCAACCGACCAAGCGGAAACACGGTTTATGCTTGCATCGAAATAGTCAAGAGCCATATAAACTCTATCTAAAGCGTTGCAACGCACGATTTCTTTCGCCATTTCTTTCGTTTCGTCATCAAATAAAACAACGTGGTCAGAGTCCCAACGGATAGGTCTAGTTATATGTAGTGCAATTTCGGGGAAGAAAGCAAGTAGTGCGGGAATTTTATCCGAAACCACTTCGGTGGGGTGATAGTGACCGTTGTCCATAAGTGGCAAGCAACCATCGTGCATAGCGGCAAACGATAAAGAAAATTCCGCGCTACCTACGGTGTAGGCTTCAACGCCGATACCGAACACTTTAGATTCAACGCAAGGTTTAACTAAATTTTTGTCAAACGGTTCGCTTAAAATTTGTTCGATACTGTCTTTATAGCGTTCTCTTGGTCCTAATCTATCGGCGGGGATATCCTTAAATCCGTCACCCGTCCAAATATTCATTACGCAGGGGAACCCCGTTTCTTTAGCAAAATATTGCGAAATACGGATACACGCCTTGCCGTGTTCTATCCAAAAATCTCTCGTTGCTTTGTCGGGGCTAGACAACGTAAGCCCGTCTTTAACCTTGTCGTGAGAGAAGAAGGTGGGGTTAAAGTCGATACCGGTTTTATATTTTTTAGCAAGTTCAACCCACTTAGCAAAGTGTTTGGGCTCTAACTTGTCTCTATCCACAAACTCGCCCTTTTCAAAAATAGCGTAGCAAGCGTGAACGTTAAGTTTTTTAGTACCGGGGCAGAGAGCCATAACCTTTTCCATATCCGCAATAAGTTCTTCTGGCGTTCTTGCTTTGCCGGGATAGTTACCCGTGGTTTGAATACCACCGGTTAACGGACCTTCGTGGTCGAAACCCGTAACGTCGTCACCTTGCCAACAGTGAAGTGAAACGGGTAGTGATTTTATCGTTTGTAAAACCTTGTCGGTATCAATGCCGTATTTAGCGTAAATCTCTTTTGCCGATTGATATCTATCGCACATAACAGTCTCCTTAAATGTATAGTATTTTAATGTTTTTATTTATTTTAGCATAAAAAGTATTAGTAGTCAATTAATTATAAAAATTTTGCGTTGCAAACGAAAGTTCACAACGCAATTATTTAGGTTTATTTATGCTTACGGTTTAATAACCGTTTGACCGCCCATGAACGGAACGAGAACGTCGGGTACTCTAACCGAGCCGTCTTCGTTTTGGTACTGTTCGATTAGTGCGGGGAACACCCTACTAGTCGCAAGGCCAGACCCGTTTAACGTGTGTAAAAAGGCGGGTTTGCCCGTTTTTTGATCACGGTATTTAGTGTTGTTCCTACGCGCTTGATAGTCGTTGGCGTTAGAAACAGAGCTTACTTCTTTATATATGCCCATACTTGGTATCCAAACTTCAATATCGTAAGTTCTTGCCATAGAAGCCGAGCAGTCGCCAGCAGCAAGTTTACTAACTCTAAAGTGAAGCCCTAATTTTTCAATAAGCGAAGCGGCTTTATTTACAAGTTCTTCGAATGCTTCCATAGATCTTTCAGGGTGAGCGTATTGTACCATTTCAACTTTATTGAATTGGTGACCCCTAATCATACCA
>CAJGCK010000070.1 GCA_904501795.1 uncultured Clostridia bacterium | reverse complement strand
TTTGCAAAAGCCTTAAAGAAATTAAATCTTTCTACCTTTTCGTTCGTTTTAACGGTGTTTTCATCCGCACGAATAGTTATCTTCTTTATCATAAAGATAAACGCAATAAACCCTAAAACGCCCATCAATAATGCAGCCCAGAACACTCTATCGCCAAGTAAAACTTGAACTTGTTTGCCCGTGTCAGGATTTAATACGGGGTTACCACTTCCGTCAACTACTTTTTGCCATATAAGCATAGGCAATACGATTTGGGGTAATAAGTTACCTATCATCGAACCAATCGAACGCCAGGTCGAAAGTTGCGCTCTTTCGCCAGCGTCTTCAGTAACCAACGATAGCATTGAGCCGTAAGGAACGTTTGCAACCGTATAGCAAGCATCCCAAATAATATACCCTACAACGAACAACACGGCTTTAAGCCAAGTTGCCGCGTTAGGTACCGGTATAAATACCAAAGCGCCCGCAACAAGCAATCCACACGCACCTATAAATATATACGTCTTGAATTTACCCATCTTGTACTCTCTACGATCGGCGTCGATCATAGAACCAATCAACGGGTCGTTAATAGCGTCCCATATTTGAACTAGCAACAATAAAATAGACAAAAGACCTATTTCCATCGTCATAAATACTAGCCAAAACGTTTGTACCGTGCCTTTAAGCGCGAAACTCATGTTGCACCCAAAGTCACCTGCGGCGTACGCAATTTTGTCGCGCAGACCGAACTTGCGCTTTCCGTTTGCGTCAAGCTGAACTTCTCTCTTCATAAAACTTCTCCCTTTGTTTTCTAATTTTATTTCAAAAACTAGCCACCTAAGTAGTCTTATTATACCATG
The DNA here is from genome assembly GCA_904501795.1 of uncultured Clostridia bacterium. Lineage (GTDB taxonomy): Bacteria > Bacillota > Clostridia > Christensenellales > Borkfalkiaceae > UBA1259. The sequence goes on along the minus strand of CAJGCK010000070.1, from coordinate 3,200 downwards.
TTTGAATTATTGATAATAAGTAATATTTTAATGCTTTTTTGTATTTTTTTAATTATAACGTTTATTTTCTTGCGTTTTTTTTGAAAAATTTATATAATTTAGTAAAAAAAGCGGGAAAAATTAGATGGTTTATCAAAAAGAGTTAGAGTTTTTAATAAACGTTTTTAATAAGTGCCACGTTGACGCGGTTATCTTAAACGAAAATTCTTTAGAAGAGAAAGAAAATGAATATAACAATTTCTTATCTACACGTAATTATATAAAGAACAATTTAGCACTTTTAAAAAGCGAAAATTTGTATAAACTTACCGATGATTTCGGGCTTTGTTATAGATTTTTATTACTACCAGGTCAACCCGTTAAATCTGCTCTATTTATAGGCCCGTTTTTAAGCATCAAAATGCCCGAACAACGCATTTTAGAGATAAGCGAAAGCAACGATTTTCCGCCTAAACAATATAATTTTTTGTTAGAATTTTATTCGTCCCTACCCGTCCTTGCCGAAAACTCTCAGTTACTAACCATGCTAACGGCGTTTTGCGAAATTCTTTGGGGAACGCCGTCCTTTTTGACAACCGACTTTTTGAACGAAAATCTATTTTCAGGCGCGCCGTTTAGCAAGACGTTACTTAACGCTGACCCCGCTTCTTCTCTAATAAAAAAAGAAGCAATAGAACGTAGATACGCTTTTGAAAACGAGCTTATTCGCGCAGTCGCTTCAGGGCAAACACAATTTGAATCTAACTTTATAAGCCCGCTATCTAACGAAGTTTTTGAGAAAAGAACACCCGACCCTTTACAAAACGCAAAAAATTACTGCATTATTATGAACACTCTTTTGCGTAAAGGCGCTGAGCAAGGCGGAGTTCACCCCGTTTATCTAAATCAAATATCTAGCGAGTTTGCGTTAAAAATTGAAAACATTTCTTCCGCGGTAGTCGTACAAGATTTGATGCGCGAAATGTTCCGCTCCTATTGTCGTTTGGTTAGAAAACATAATATAAGACCATATACACCAATCGTGCAAAAAACCGTTTTACTTATTGATTCGGACCTATCTAACGACCTTTCTTCAAAAACTATCGCAAACCACCTTGGTGTTTCTCTTGGTTATCTTTGTTCCGTTTTCAAAAAAGAAACAGGCAAAACTATCTCTCAATACGTGTGCCATAGGCGAATGGATTATGCACAACATTTGCTTAGCACTAGTAATTTGCAAATACAAACTATAGCACTACACTGCGGAATAATGGACGTGCAGTATTTTTCTAAACAGTTTAAACGTGTTAAAGGAAAAACGCCGTCTAACTTCCGCCGTCAAAAAAAATAACGATTTTTTTATACCCCTTTTACTTTAAAATTAAAACAACCCAAAACCGTTAGTTTTGGGTTGCTTTTTAATTTAAAAAACGTCTTTTGATTAGATTTTTATAAATTTATTAGAGAAAACAAAAATATCTCTTTGGCGCAACTATTTTTTATATGCCCCAACTTTTTTGAAAGAGGGGGCATATAAAAAATTTCTACACCTTAACGTTAAGGCATAGTCCTTGTTTTTGCCAAAATCCCCGTTTTATCGCAACCCTTAAAATTCAGGGCAAGTCCGTTTTTTGAATTTTTTAGCAGTTTTTAACACGACCTAAAACTCGCCCCACGACAAAAATAAGAAGACACAATATTTTTTAACGGTGTAAAGTCTTTTATTATTTCCAATATTCAGTCAAGAATTTTATTGTTTGTTTACAGTCACTATTTTGACGATGTTGTTCCTTAACAGTAAACTCTAGAATATCTTTTTCAAAACTAATTTTGAAGGTATAAGTAGGGTAATACATACTGTCGCTAGTAATTTTAATTGACTTTATGTCTTTTTTTAAGTAAATTTATATTTCATACCCATCGTCAGGAACATAATCCATCCCAAACAAACAAGCCTTAAAGACAATAATTTGGTCTTCTTTAAGAAAGATAGTCGTAGATTGATATGTAGCTTTATTATAGAAATTACTTCTTTATATCTTGATAAAGCGGCATTATCTTCAAAAATTAAAAAGACGTTACTTTTGGTAATGTCTTTTAATCTTTTTAATGAATAATTCAAATCTTTTTTGTCATCGTAAATAACTTTATTAAAGTATTTATCTAAATCTAATTCTTTTAATAAATATTCAGCTCGATCTTTATCTGCACTTGTCCAAAGATAGCAATTTTCTTTGTCTTGATTTTGTAATATCTTTAATATTTCTTCATTAACTACAACTCTATATTTAAGCCACTTTTGAGCAAAATAATTTTGCTTGTCGGTTATTAATTTCTTGCTAGCCGTTTCTCCAAAGTTCTCTCGTGTTAGACGGTTGTTTGTTTTAATTCGTCTTTGTCCGTTTTGTTCTAAAGCAAAATTGTAGGCATCGTTATTTAGGTTTTTAGTTAAAACCAACGTATCGTCTAAATCTACAACGTAAACCAATTATAGTCCCTCAATTTCTTTTTGCGATACATTTTTTTCACCTTGTATAACGTAGTCTTTATTTAGTCCGAATATTAATTCGTTTGCGTCTGTTTCCCTATACATAACGAGCTTTTTTTTGTCGTATTCTTTTGCTTTTTCAAAAGCGTGGCGAGAACCACTATCGCCTTCGCCTTTTCTAAAACTTGCAATTAAAACAACGGCTTTAGAATATAATGCTTGCAACCTATCACGTTCTATAAATCTTTTAACGTTTTCATATTTGTTTTTTGGCTCGTTTACATATTCACTAACGATAAGCCCACCATTGTTAATAATTTCTTTTGCTAAACCACTATTTTCTTTTGGATAAATTTTTTCTATTGTTGACGGAAGAAAGGCAATAGTTTTTGCGTTATTGTTTATACTTTCGCTATGTGCAACCGTATCGCAACCTTTTGCAAGACCACTAACTATGTTAAACTCTTTTTTAGTTAAGCTTTTTACAACTTTTTGTTCTCTTTCTACTATTTCGTTAGTTGGTGTTAAAACGCCTATAACTGCAACGTTTTTATCTACGTTATTAAGTAGCGTTATATCGCCTTTATATGCAAAGAAAAACGGCTTTTCACTGTTTTTAAGTTTACCGTTTGCGCTAGGAAAGTTTTCATCAAAAACACAGATGACGTTTATACCTTTATCTTTAAGTTCTTGCTCTACGGCTTGTAAATCGCAAGGAAAAGTATTTATATAA
>CAJGCK010000069.1 GCA_904501795.1 uncultured Clostridia bacterium | reverse complement strand
CGTAGCGATAGGGATTATTGCTACGCCACAACTATATTTGCCTAACGGCAAGTTATATTGCTAAAAGCAGTGATATTTTGCTACGCAAAGTTTTATTTTCCCATAGGATAAGTTGTGGCAAATATAATATAACTTTGACCATAGGTCAAAATATAACGCAAGAAACTTGCATATCACTTTTAGCCTCAAGGCTAAAAATATAACTAAATTATTTAACTATTCTGTGGTAAACATAAAGCCCACCATATTTCGCTTTTTGCGAAGTATAGTGGGCTACACTTTTGTTATTGCTTAAAAATCCCTATGTCTATTACAATTTTTTAAGCCGTGTTTTTTATTTGTTGTTTTTATTTAATTTTAACTTTTGCTACCCTATAATAAGCGCTAGGTCCGTAATCAAACGTTTTGCCGACTATTTCGTTGCCGTTTTTTATCTCTACCTTACTGCCGTCGTCAAGCCATTTTGCGCTTTTGATTTTTGCGCTCATTTTATACGTCGGCTCATTTGCGCTTATATTCATAACTACGTTAAGGTTGCCACCCATTGCCGTTTTAACCGCAACGTAGTAACAATTATCCCCTTTCATTACCATCGCGTTCTCACATGTGACGTCGCTTATATTAACGTTATAAATAAAGTTTTTATTAAATCTAATCCATTGTCCTATAAGTTCTAGCATGGCTTTATCAATCGGTCTTAAACTTCCGTTAGCCACTGGACCTACGTTAAGCAAGAAGTTGCAACCACATTGACGACAATCAAGCAATTCTTCTATCATATCTTTTACGCCTTTATACGAAACGTCTGCCTTGGCGTATCCCCAGTGGTCGTTTAGAATTTCACATACTTCGCCCGCAATAGGCTTGCCCGACGTAATTATAGGGAAAGGTTTACCCCTTTCGAACGTAACGCTATCTATCTCGGGATGACCTAGTTTACCCTGTTCGCCAAGCCCCGTGTTGTTAATAATCATCGCTTCGGGTTGGTATTTTCTTATAGTACCATATATTCTATCTTCTTGCCAGTCGTCGTTTGGCTTATCCCACATACCGTCGAACCAAAGCCCGCCTATCTTACCGTATTGCGAACACAAAATCTCTATACTGCGCACCAAATAGTCGATATACTTAGGAAAATTGTTCTTATAATCAGGATGTCTCCAGTCAAGCAAAGTATGATAAAAGAAAGGTACGATACCCGCCTTATTACACTCGTCAACAAACTCTCTAACCAAGTCCCTACCCGTTGGCGTGTGCAAAGAATCGAAATCGCTTAACCCTTTCGTGTCGTAAAGCGAAAACCCGTCGTGATGGCGAGTGGTTAAAGTTATATACTTACAGCCCGCAAGTTTCGCCGTCTTAACCAAATCTTTAGCCCAAGACTTTTTTACCTTAAATCTTTTAGCAAGTTTTTCGTACTCTTCGTCTTCTATTCCGTTAGTTAGTTTAGACCATTCCCCCGTTGCCGAAACGCTATAAAGCCCAAAATGAACGAACATTCCAAAGCCTAAGTTCTTAAAATTTTCGATATACTCGTACATAGTATTTCCCCTAAATATTTTTATGCTTTTATTATACACCCTTTTTTTTAACTAAGTTATAACATTATTACGAAAAAACTTGTATAAAATTATCTTTATAGTTGACAAATTTTTTATTTTTCTATAAAATTTACTAGGGGTTTATATGGATAAATTTTTACATCATCAACTCACCGTTGGGTTTTTATACGGTGGAAAAATTGTTTTAGACCGTTCGTGGAACACTAAAAACGTAGTTTGTCCTAACAACAAACTGTATTTCGTGTTAGACGGTGAGATTATTATTGAAACTAAAGATGAGAAGTTTACGGCAAAAAAGAACGATTTAGTGCTTATCCCTGCAGACGTTGAGCATTCTTTTTACTTATCGCAAAAAAATTTTGCGCAAAAGTTTTGGATGCATTTCGACTTAAAAAAGGGTGATGAAAACTATTTAGACTCGTTTACTTTCCCGTATAAAGTTCACGTAGATAACGGCGGAATAGTGCAAAGTCTGTTTGCTTCGCTATTAGAGAGCGTTAACGACGGCTCGTTTATAGCCGAACTCAATTTTTCTTCAAAAATATTGCAAATTTTGTCCGTTTATTTTAGTAATTGCTCGGTTAAACCTTTCGAAAGACTTGACGGCGACGTCAAAAAAATTATCGATTATATTAAAAACCATTACGCCGAAAATATTACTCTTGAAAAACTTACCGAGATTGCTTCGCTATCGCCTAACTACTTGGTTAGAAAGTTCAAAAAACACACGGGATACTCGCCTATTAAATATCTTTCAGTTATCAAAATCGAAGTGGTTAAGTCCTTTCTTCTAAACACAAAAGACCCTATTAACGTGATAATGGAAAAGGTAGGGTTTTTCGATAGCGCGCATTTTAGCAAAACTTTTAAAATGGCAACGGGATATTCGCCGAGAAAATATCGCGAAATTTATTCTAATCAACCGTATTCCGTAAATTTGATTTCGCTCGAATAATCTTAATTTTTTTGGCATACTTTTATAGAAGTTTATTCCTTAAACTTTTTTTATAAAAGATTAAAAATCACTACCCTTTCGCTTTACAAAATCAATCAAAAGTACTAAACTATTTTAGGTTAATTAAATTTTTTTGGTGGCACTATGCAGTATATTTTACTCTCTTTATCTATCGCACTTTTTGCGGGGTTAATGTTATCAAGGCTAGCTAAGTTAGTCCAACTCCCCGCCGTTACCGCTTATCTTGTTGCGGGTATTCTTATCGGCCCGTTTTGTTTAGGCGCGTTCGGAGTTAACGGGCTTGGCTTTACTAGCATAGAAAACGTTAAAAGTTTTTCTATATTAAGCGACGTTGCGCTAGGGTTTATCGCCTTTTCTATCGGTAACGAATTTAGACTTTCTCAACTTAAAACCATCGGTAAACAAGCCACCGTTATAGGTATTTTTCAAGCAGTATTCACTACCTTGTTGGTGGACGCGGTTTTAATTATCGTTCATCTTATCTTCCCACAAAGTTTCCCCTTGCCCGCGGCAATAATTATGGGGGCTGTCGCTTCTGCAACAGCGCCTGCGGCAACGCTTATGGTTGTTAGACAGTATAAAGCAAAAGGTCCTGTTACCGACGTGCTTTTACCCGTCGTTGCTTTAGACGACGCGGTGGGTTTGGTCTTGTTTTCTATATCTTTCGGCGTTGCTAAAGCGTTAATCGCTGGGCAAGTTAGTATTCTTGCTATTTTGATTGAACCGCTTTTAGAAGTAGTGCTATCCGTTGCACTTGGCACGGTTATGGGCTATTTATTCTCTTTTTGCGAAAGGTTTTTTCACTCTCGCTCTAAAAGACTTTCTATGTCGGTTGCCTTCGTTCTAGTAACGGTTGCGATATCAAATTTCAGTTTTTCCGTTTGGGGAATTCACGTTGCCTTCTCACCACTTCTTTCTTGCATGATGCTTGGAACAATCTTTTGCAACGTTTGTGATTTTTCCGAACAACTTATGGATAGACTTGATAGATGGACCGCGCCTATATTTATTTTGTTTTTCGTTTTAAGCGGTGCGGAATTAGACCTTTCGGTCGTAGCGGACTTGATAATCGTGTTGATAGGTTTGGTTTATATCGTTTCTCGTTGCTTCGGTAAATATTTTGGCGCGAAGATTAGCGCGACGATGGTTAAAAGCGAGCCTAATATTAGAAAGTATTTAGGTATCACTTTGTTCCCACAAGCAGGCGTGGCTCTTGGTATGGCGATTAAAGCGGGCGCTCTTTCAGGCGGAATAGGTTTAATCGTTGCAAACCTAACGCTATTTTCCGTTCTTATTTACGAGTTAGTGGGCCCATTCTTGACTAAAACGGCACTTGCAAAAGCGGGAGAAATTGATTTTGGCGCAAAAATTAGCCAACGCCAAAAACACGGATTTTTTCACAAATAAGACTTTTTATAAAACCTTATAAAACAAAAGACACTGCTTTTGTCGCTCTTCCCGTAGGGAATTGCGACAACTAAATAAATCCGTGAACGGATTTGTTATATTTGCTTACGCAAGTTATATTGCCTACCGCAGTGTTGCCGAGCAACTTTAGTTGCGAACGCCAACTGCTTTAGCAGTTATATTCGCCTTACGTCGAGTTAAGGATTTATTTAATATAACTGCGACTGCAAGTCGCAATCTAACGCAAAATAGTTTTGCATATCACTTTTAGCCACAAGGCTAAAAATATAACTTATAATAATTTATCTTTTGT
>CAJGCK010000068.1 GCA_904501795.1 uncultured Clostridia bacterium | reverse complement strand
TTGTTTCTTTTATCAATATCCATCTTTCACCTGCCTAAAATTTGAAAATTGCTATTATTATACGCAACGAAGCACACCTTCTCAAGCGAAAAACACTACACTATTTTTTTATAGCCGTTGATTATTTTTCTACACGTGCTAAACAAAAAGAATACGCTCCTCTAAAATTATTCAACCTCTTTTTTGTTTATCTACTAGCAGTAGAATTTAATTGTTTTTAGCAGTTTTTACTAAATTTTTATTAGTTTTTTGACAAATAGTTTAAAATAAAAAACTTCGCCAAAATATTTGGCGAAGTTTTTATAAATACAGTCAAAAATTAATCTTCAAAATTTATTCGTTTTTCTTCTATTACAATGGGACGTTTATTAACTTTTGTTTTAACGTTTAGTATATATTCACCGATAATGCTTATAAACGCAAAATTAATACCAAAGAACGTTGTTAAAACAGACAATATAAGCGGTAGAGTCAACGGCAGAATATTTAACACGTTTAATACGATACTTGCAATAATACCTAAAAAACCAAGGCACGAAAAGAAAATTCCCAACCACATCATAAACCTAATAGGCGTTTTTGTGTAAGTGGTAAAACTTAACATCGCTGCGTCGTATAAGGTGTTAAAGTTATTGCTAGTTTTTCCCGCCCTACGTTTTTGTTGTTCGTAAGGCACTTCAATCTTTTTAAAACCTAATTCTGCAACTATTCCACGTAAAAACGGAGCAGGCTCGTCCAAGCCTTTCAAAACGTTTATGAACGCTTTGTCGTATAAACCAAAACCCGTAAAATGCTCTATTTGTTCTACGCTAGAGAACTTTTTAACGAGTTTATAATATATTGTTCTAAAAAAGCGCACGATTTTACTTTCTTTGCTTTTCTTTTTTACGGCGTATACTATTTTATTACCCTTTTCCCATTCGTGTACTAGAGTGGGAATCATCTCGATAGGGTCTTGGAAATCAGCGCAAAGAAGTATAGTGCAATCTCCCGTGGTTTGCATCAAACCGTAAAAAGGGGAGTTAAATTGACCAAAATTTCTTGCGTTGAATATCGCTTTTATTTTCTTGTCTTCTCTGCATAGTTTTTCAAGTATTTCTCTCGTAGAATCACGAGAATCGTTGTCGATAAACACTATCTCGTAATCGTATTGTGGTAATGATTTTTTAAATTCTTCTTTTATCGCAAGAGAAAGCGGTTGAACGTTTTGCTCTTCATTAAAAGTAGGTACTAAAACGCTAATTTTCATTTATAATTCACCTATTAATTTTTTTATCCCTGTTGTAAAATCTGTTTTTGGCGTAAAGCCCGTATCTAAAGTTAATTGAGTTATATCAGCAACTAAATACATCGGTTGGTGTGGATAGTATTCTCTTGCGCCAAAGTTTACGTTACACGAATTATTGACAACGTTCTTAACTTTTATAACGAAATCTTTTAGCGGTTCACCCTTCCCAGAACCTATAGGGTATTCTCTACCGTCAACGCCGTGCTCCGCTATGGCTATTAGAGCGTCCGCAACGTCTTCAGAATAAATATAATCCCAAATTTGTTCGCATTTAGTTAGTTGCGCATCTTCGCCCGCCTTAAACGTTTTTATAAGGTAACTAATTAGCGAACTTTCGCTATCGTTTTTTCCATATACGCTTAATATCCTTGCCCAACAGTGACGCATTCCTATACCCTTGCATTTTAATGCAGTGGCTTTGCCCGCGGTGTATTTCGCAATACCGTATCCCGAAGTGGGATTAATAGGCGTTTCGCAATTAAGCGGAGAACTAACTTTGCCGTATTCTGCTTGCGAGCCCGCACCAACAAACACCTTAGCGTTTGCGCTTTCAGCAAGTTCTACGGCGGTTAGTGAATAAATAACGTTAGAGAGTTGCGCTTGCACGTCGTCCCTACCGCTAAGCGTCGTTTTCTCCCAACCTAAATGAAAGAAAGCGTCCGCTTTAATCCCAAATTTTTTTAGGTAGGTTAAACTGCTTAAATCACACTCGTACACAAAAAGGTTCTCGTGTTTTACAAGATTTTTTATTCTGTTTGAATTAGGGCGAACTATTGCGTGAACGATTGCTCCGCTATCTAATAGCTTTTTTACTAGTGCCGAACCTATCGCACCCGTTGCGCCCGTTATTATCGCACTATTAATCTTCATTTTTATAAGGGGGTATAAACATATTTTTTTGTAGTTCTTCTCTACTCAAAAAAGGTGCTAAGTCTTCAAGTGGCGGAGAAACTATTCTACCGTCTTCTAACACTTTAGAACTTGACTTAGGCTCAAATTTTTGTGATTTATCAACAATAAGTTCAAGCACGCAATAACTTTCGCTATTTAGCGCCCAGTTAACGTTTTTAGTGATTTGGGAGTTTTTGCTACACCTTCTAAACGGAAAGTCGTATGCCCAAGCTATTTTCTTAAAGTCGGGGAAGCTTAAATCTTCACTCTCAGGTCCGATACCAACCGTTTTTCTATCCTTGAAAAAGTTAGTTTGCGATTGGCGAATAGAGTGATATCCTTCGTTGTTTATAAGGAATATTTTTACGTTTAATCCGTTTTGTTTGATGGTTTGTAGTTCTTGCAAGTTCATTTGGATAGACCCGTCGCCCGTTATAAGAATAACGCGCTTACTGCCCAACGCTTTTGCAACGCCTATACTAGCGGGCAAATCATAGCCCATTGAAGCCATGCCCGAATTTATAATAAATCGTTGACCTTTTTTTATGTATACGGCTTGTGACCCAACAACGCACGCCGAACCGTTGCCGACTACTATAACGTCGTTTTCATCTAAACTGCGAGAAAGTTTATCAATAAAAGCGTAAGGATTAACAAGCCCTTGTGCCTGATAGTGTGATTTACAAACAACGGGATAGTTCTTTTTCCATTTTTTGCAAACTTTTAGCCAAGAAGCACCCTTAAACGTTTTATCCACTACCAAGTCGTTTAGCTTACAAATAAAATCTTTCACGTTAGCGTGTATAGGCAAATCCACGTGAAGAGTTGGCTTTTGAAGTTCGTATTTATCGATATCTACCATCACGACTTTAGCATATCTAGCCCAAGTCTTCCATTCGTAACCTACTTGCCTTATCGATAATCTACAACCAAGTGAAATAACTAAATCAGCGTTTTGAACGGCAAAATTTCCCGCTCTGTCGCCCATTATCCCGCCCCTACCAACGTATAGCGAGTGATCGGTAAATAATGCATCAACACTATTCCACGCCGTAACAACGGGAACGCCAAGTTTTTCTATCAACGATAAAAACTCTTTATGACAACCTGCGTATCTAATTGCACTGCCTGCGTATATAACTGGACGTTTTGCTTTTTTTATTAGTTTTAAAACGGAAGATAGCGTTTCTTCCGTAGGAAACGGCGGGTTTTCTTGCTCGTGCAACTCACAAGGATCAAATCCTATCAAATTATCGGTATCAATTTTGCTTGCTTGAACGTTGCCTGGAATATCTATCCAACAAGGACCTGGTCTACCGTTATAGGCAAGATATAACGCCTTTTCAAGATGATAACGAATTTCTTCAGGATTTGTTACCATAATAGCGTATTTAGTCATGCAACCAACCGCTTTAACTATATCAAACTCTTGATCGCCCAAACATCTTAGTGGAAGCCCTGTGCTTCTAACCGTCGTGGTGTATTTTACTTGCCCAGATAAAACGAGCATAGGAATAGAATCGGTATAAGCACCGACTACGCCCGTGAGAGCGTTTGTCCCGCCAGGGCCCGTAGTAACGCAAACCGCACCTATTTTGTTATTTATTCTAGCGTAGGCTTCACCCGCGATTGCACATGCTTGTTCGTGGTGGTTATAAGTACAGTTTAAGCCTTGTTTATGGCCAAACGCATCGTTTAAGTGCATAGCACCACCACCCGTCACGGTAAAAAGTTGATCTATTCCGTTTTTAACTAAAAAATCCGCAACGTAATCCGCAAGACGAACAATCATTGGTTTCTCCTATAAATTTACCGCTTCTATAACGGTTTTTATCATATAGTCTATCATTTCATCGGTCATTCCAGGATATACGCCTATCCAAAACGACCTGTTCATTACGGTGTCTGTCACCGTTAAATCGCCCACTACTCTATAACCTTCGCCACTCTCTCTCATCTCGTTAAAACAAGGATGTTTAATCAAGTTTCCAGCAAAAAGTCTACGGGTTTGAACGTTTTTATCTTCTATGTAATTCACTACTTTTACGGGATCAACGCCGTCTTTACAAGTAACGATAAAACCGAACCAGCTAGGATCCGAGCCCTTTGTGGCTTCTGGAAGAAGAAGTT
>CAJGCK010000067.1 GCA_904501795.1 uncultured Clostridia bacterium | reverse complement strand
TAAATAATTTAGTTATATTTTTAGCCTTGTGGCTAAAAGTGATATTGTTTACGCAGTAAACAGTGTAGACGAGCGTAGCGAATGCCAACTGCGTAAGCAGTTATATTTTAACCTACGGTTAAAGTTATATTATATTTGCCACAACTTTCCCGAAAGGGAAAATAAAACTTTGCGTAGCAAAATATCACTGCTTTTAGCAATATAACTTGCCGTTAGGCAAATATAGTTGTGGCGTAGCAATAATCCATATCGCTACGCCACTAAAGCAACGGGCTTAATTTATAAATTCTATATTTTTTTGATTAAATAGGGTAGCGCCCTTTCAAACTCAACACCGTACCAGTTATGGTCTGGGTTTTCCGCTGTTTTGCAAATACATAAAACGGTGTAGTCTACTGCAAGTTTAAGTGACGAATAAAAGGATTTGTTTTTTGCTAAGGCGCCGACTAACGTGCTTGCAAAAATGTCACCCGTTCCATGAAAAGAATAGGGCAATTTTTTAGTAAAATATTTACAAAATTTCCCGCTTTCTTTATCGTATGCGTAAACACCAAGCTTATTAGGTTCGAAACTAACGCCTGTGAGCACGGCTTTTTTTGCACCTAAATCGGTTAATTTTATCAACATATTTTTGATGTATTCTTCATTGTAACCACTGCTAACGTACGGCACGTTAAGTAAAAAAGACGCTTCCGTTAGGTTTGGTACAATAACGTCGGCAATTTGGCAAAGTTTAGCCATTTGCGATGGAAATTCTTCGCCAAACCCAGCGTATAGTTTTCCGTTATCCGCCATTACGGGATCAACTAGAATAAAATTATCATCTTTTTTGAATTTGTTAAAAATAGTTTTTACTATATCGATTTGTTCTTTAGAACCCAAGTATCCCGTGTATAAACTATCAAACTCAATTTTCTCGTTCTCCCAGTGCTCTGCGCAAGGCAACATATCTAACGTTAGGTCCCTAAAAGTAAAGCCCTTAAACGCGGTGTGAGTAGATAAAACTGCGGTAGGTAACACGGCGGTTTCTATACCAAAAGCTGAAATAATAGGTAAGGCAACGGTTAAAGAACATTTGCCCACGCACGAAACGTCTTGTATTGTAAGTACTCTTTTCATTGTTTTTTCTCCTTAAAAAGCTTGTCAAACATAGCAATTTTAGAAGTTTTTAAAACCCAACTAACTAGCGATGGCGTGGTTTTTGGCATAAGCGCCGAAAAATTAGACATATACCCACCGTCAAGCCCTAAAACTATACGTTTCTTTTTTCTTTTGATTTTTTTAACGATTTTTTTAGAAGCCTTTTCAACTGGCATCATCAACATTTCTATAAGTTTGCTGTTTTTTTCTTTATCGTCTATTCTATTTAAAATATCCGTCTTGATAAATCCGGGATAAACGCCCGCGACGTAGATTTTTTTCTTATAGTCTTGAATTAAAGTTTCGGTCAAACCCCTAACTGCACTTTTAGTCGCACAATACATGCTTTCGCCAACAATAGCGCAGTGCCCTGCGGCGCTTGAAACGTTAATAATAGAAGGTGTAGCCGACTTTTTGAGTAAAGGCATAAGTGTTCTTATAGAGTAAATACAAGACAAAAAATTTACTCTAATTATCTCGTCAATTTCTTGTTCGGTAATATCTTCAAATTTCATAAAAGGCAACATAAACCCAGCGTTGTTAATTAAAATATCCGGTTTAACGTTGTTTTCGTTTAAGAATTTAAGGTATTCTGCCCAGTTTTCTTTAATGCCAACGTCAAATAAATTATAGTGGAAAAGATGTTTTTTGTCGCCAAGAGTAGAAATATTTTTTTCCATTTTTTCTTTGTTTCTAGCAATACCGTACACGGTGCACCCAAATTTTTCTATCAAGATTTTAGCGATATTAAAACCTAACCCGCCACTAGCACCGGTAATAATAACACATCTTCCATTTAGCCAACATTTACGCATAATTGTAAACTCCTTTTGAAATATTTTAGCACAATTTAAATTCCTTTGCAATTAATTGAAATAAAAGAATTGCTATTGAAGATAAAAACTTGAAATATTTTAACATCTATGGTAAAATATTTATAATAAAAAACAGGAGACGAACATGCCCGCGATTGACCAAGTATTACAGCAACTAAATAGTGAACAAATAAAGCCCGTTTTAGATACTGAGGGCGCGGTTTTGGTTATTGCAGGTGCAGGCTCGGGTAAGACCCGTGTTTTAACTAGTCGAATAGCCTATCTAATTGAAAGAAAAGGCGTGTCTCCCGATAGAATCTTGGCTATAACTTTTACAAACAAAGCCGCAGATGAAATGAAAGGCCGTATTTTTAATATGACCGAAGGCGCAAGCGGTGTGTGGGTTTCTACCATACACAGTATGTGTGTTAAAATTTTAAGACTTAATATCGATAGATTAGGCTACGATAGGAACTTTACTATTTACGACGAGACGGATAAAGATAAAGTTCTAAAAGACGTATTTTCATATTTGCAACTAAACCCAGACAAACTTTTCAAAAGTTGCAAGGCGCATATATCTAATGCAAAAAACGAGTGTTTAGGTCCTGAAGAATATAAAAAAGCCTATTCCCACGTTAATTTTATAGAAGAAATTATCGCCGTATATACCGAATACGAGCGTGTTTTACAAAGAACTAACTCGCTAGATTTTGATGATTTGCTTTATAAAACGTATAGACTTTTCACGCTCAATAAAGACGTGCAAGAATACTATGCTGAAAAGTTTCAATACGTTCATATCGATGAGTTTCAAGATACTAACACCGTTCAGTTTGCGCTCGCACAAATGCTTTCTTCAAAGCACAACAATCTTTTCGTGGTTGGTGACGATGATCAGAGTATATACGGTTGGCGTGGTGCAAAAATTGATAACATACTTAATTTCGACGATATTTATAGGGGCGCTAAAGTGTATAAATTAGAGCGCAACTATCGTTCTACTAAAAAAATACTTAACCTTGCAAACTGTGTAATATCTCACAATCGTGATAGACGTGAAAAAACTTTGTGGACCGAAAACGGCGAAGGTGTTAAAATAGATACTTTTGTTGGAAGAGATGAAAACGAAGAAGCAAGTTACGTTGCTATGCAAATAAAAAACTTGCTTTCTCGTGGCTATTTTAACTATAAAGATTTTGCAGTATTTATGCGAGTTAACTCGTTAACGCGCGCCTTTGAACAAGAGTTTACTAAGTACGCCATACCGTATAGGATATACGGTGGGTTTAGATTTTTTGAACGTAAAGAAATTAAAGACGTTTTGTCCTATCTTAAACTCGTGGTTAACCGATACGATGATCAAGCGTTTATTCGTGCGATAGGGACTCCAAAGCGTGGTATAGGCGATAAAACCTTGCGTGATTTAAAAGAGTTTGCCACGGCAACTGGTAGGCCCATGTTCCACGCGGTAGAATATTTAGAAGAAGGGGTAGTATCGTCGGGTGCGAAAAACAAACTTGAAAAGTTTGTGATGTTAATTAACGAGTTTGATAAGTATTCGCAAAACAACGGCCCGTCAAAATTAATTGAATATATTTTAGAAACAACGGGATTTTTAGACCAGTTTGCCGAAAAAAGCGAAGAAAACACGAGTAAAATTTTTAATATTAACGAACTTAAAAATACCGCTGAACTTTTTGAGAAAGATAATGCAAACAGTAATCTTGTCGACTTCATAAATTCCGTTACGTTGAGTTCTGACACGGATGAAATTAATGATGGAAACGTTGTTACTATCGCAACCATACACGCTTCGAAAGGCTTAGAATTTGGGTGCGTTTTCGTTTGTGGGTTAGATGAAAATATTTTACCTATTTCTCGTTCGTACGACGGGGAAGACGAGACGGAAGAAGAACGCCGTCTTTTCTACGTGGCAATAACGCGTGCTAAAGAAAGGCTATACATAACCCGCGCGCAAAGTAGGTTTATGTACGGTAGGCGTGATTATATGGTTCAGTCTAGATTTTTGAAAGAAGCATATCCCGCGCTTTACGGTGGCTCAACGAATTCTCAACAAAACTCAACCTATAAAACAAACCAAACGGTTTATTCGCAAACGAATATTTCAAGCGGATATTCTTCTTTTTACGCTAAAAGTATGTTAAAACAAAATAAGCCAAAGGAACAAAGCGGAATAAACGTTTCGTTATACAAAACAGGGGTTAAAGTACGTCACGTAAAATTTGGTGAGGGCACCGTAATAACAACGCAAGGCATTGGGGATAATATGATAGTGGACGTTGCTTTTAAGGGCGTTGGTATCAAAAAACTTGCCGTTAAATTTGCGCCGATGGAGATTATATAAATGGAAGAAATGCAAAAACTCGTTAATTTATTAAACAAATACGCGCACGAGTATTACGTACTCGATGCACCTACTGTTTCCGACAAGGAGTACGACCTTTTGTACGATAGACTTGTTAAACTCGAAAAGGAAACGGGTGTTGTTCTTTTTGATTCTCCAACCAAGCGTGTCGGTGGCGAGCCTATTTCATCTTTTAAAAAACACGAACATATAAATCGTTTATATAGTCTAGATAAAGCGACTGATAAAGATCAACTTTTAGCGTTTGAAAAACGAATAAATGCAAAGGAAGAAACCGAATATACCGTTGAATATAAATTTGATGGATTGACCGTTTGTTTAACTTATGAAGACGGCAAGTTCAAATGCGCGTCAACGCGTGGTAACGGAGTTACGGGGGAAGACGTAACCGCGCAAATTTTAACCGTAAAAAGTTTTCCGCTTACCATAAATTATAAGGGCGTTATTGAGGTT
>CAJGCK010000066.1 GCA_904501795.1 uncultured Clostridia bacterium | reverse complement strand
TTGCGCTAACTTTCGCACTCGTTCTATTGATTTCGCTAACGCCCGCCCTTTGCGGTGCGGTATTTGCGGTAAAAAAACAACGACTTTTGCCTATATATTCGGTAAAAACGCAAGAAAAAAAGATTGCAATCTCTTTCGACTGTGCGTGGGGAACCGAGTATACCGACCAACTTCTATCCATTATGGAAAAGTATTCGGTCAAAAGCACCTTTTTCACGGTGGAGTTTTGGACTAAAAAGCACCCCGACTACGTTGCAAAAATATATAATTCAGGCCATGAAATAGGCACTCACTCGTCGACCCACCCGTATATGAGCAAACTCAGTGAAGAGAATATAACGCGCGAGTTGGTTTCATCATCTAACGCAATTTACGAAATAACGGGCGCGCCCGTAACTCTCTTTCGTGCGCCGTACGGCGACTATAACGACTCGCTAATAAGCGTTGCAAACGGGCTTGGTCTATACACTATTCAGTGGGACGTAGACAGTTTAGACTGGAAAAATCTATCAAAAACACAAATATTTGAAAGGGTAACTACTCGGGTTAAAAACGGTTCTATAGTGCTGTTTCATAACAACGGTTTACACACCGCTGAAGCAATAGAACTCATAATCCCGAACTTAATAGAAAAAGGATTTTCGTTCGTGAAAATAAGCGATTTGATATATAAAGAAGACTATTATATTTCACACGACGGAACTCAAATAAAAAACGATTAGAAATTCTTTGGAGGAAAAAAAGATGTATAGTTTAACGGAAAAGAACAACAAGGCTTTTATTAGCGGAGAAATCGTAACGCAAGCAGAATTTTCACACGAAGTTTACGGCGAAGGCTTTTACGAGATGAACGTTTTAGTAAAACGACTGTCAGGGCAGGGCGACGTATTGCCCGTGACCGTGTCTGAACGATTAATTGCAGACAAGGACTTAAAAGTGGGTGTGACGATAAATGCGCTTGGTCAGTTTCGCAGTTATAATAAACTAGTCGACGGAAAGAGTAAACTTATGCTCACTGTTTTTGTGAGAGAGTTGATAGAAGATTGTACGGTTAAAAACCCTAACAGTATAGTGCTAAGCGGGTATATATGTAAACCACCCGTTTACAGAACTACGCCGTTCAATAGGGAAATAGCGGACATATTAATAGCGGTTAACCGCTCGTATAACAAATCGGACTATATTCCGTGTATTGCTTGGGGTAGAAACGCAAGGTTTGCCAAGAACTTGTGCGTGGGCGAGAAGATAGCGATATCGGGTAGAATTCAAAGCAGAGAATACACCAAAAAGATAAGCGACGACTTGGTTAAGACTTTAACGGCGTTTGAAGTTTCGGTATCTAAACTAACTGCACTATCTTCTAGTGAAGACTTTGATTTAGACGCCGAATTCGAACAAGACTCCATTTATTTTTATAAGCAAGACGAAGACTTTGCCGAAAAATTATATTCAGATTAAATAATTTAAAATAAAAACCCCCGTTGCCACTAAAGGTAGCGGGGGTTTTGTTTATATTTTACTTATTTTCACGCGCGTTTTTTTCTAAATAAGAAATATAACGACGTTACTGCAAGAGAAAGGGTTGCGCATATTAGCACTAATACGTTTCTTATAACTACGTTAGGCACGCTTTGAATATTCGCTTCGGCAACGAAACAGTCAACCCACTCATCTTCTAATAATATAGCGATTTTTGACACGCCGTTTTCACTGCCGTATAGTTTGGCTTGGGTGTTAGATGGAACGTTGGTCAAGACCGTGGTTAAATTTGAATTAGAATAAACCAAAGTTTCGTTAAGTTTTATCATAGAAAAGGAGTCGGGGATAAAATCTTCGCTTAACATTGTAGTCGTAAAGTCAACGGGGATATAGCCGGTCAATTGACTGTCGCCAACTATTACTTTTGCTAGATAGAAAAGTTGGTTAGAATAGAAAAGTTTTTGCTCGGGGTATATTTCCGTTTTTGCGCTAAGCCTAATTTTGACGTCGTTTTGGTGAATAGCAAAATCGTGCAGGTCTGAAATAAGTGGCAAGAAGTAAAGGTCGACGGAAGTTGCGACAAAGGATTTATTCGGCAGATCAAGCAACGCTTTGTTAGAAGAATAAGCCGATAGCGACGGGGTGAACAAAAGGTTTTTCTCGTAATGCTTTTGGCAAATGAACTTGTCGTAATCGATTTGCAAAATAATTTCGTGGTCTTTTTTGACAAGCAACAATTTTCCGTCTAGCGAGTCGGTCGCAAGATAGGTAAAATCACCGTCAAATTCGCTCGTTAAATCGGTTGTAGATAAACCCGCTTCAGTTAAGGTCGCAAGCTTGTTGTCGGTTAAAACGAAAAGGTTTCCCAAAAGGTCGGTAACGGCGTTTTTAGCATTTTGAATAGTAATAGAAAAACTTTTGACGTCGTAACCCGTGCCGTTAAAGAAATAGCCTTTAACCGCGCCGTTTTCGTTAACAGTGTAAACGTTAGAGAAAAGGTCGACTGAAATAATTAGGCTTTGTCCAACGTTTTGGTCTTGAATGACGTTTTTAACTTGCAAAGTTTTTTCGTTAACCGAATAAATATTGCAATCGTAATAGGTTATCGTTTCGTTTACGCCGTCATCTACCGTTCTTTCGATTATGGTAGAAAAATAATAGTATCCGCCTTGATAATAAACGTCACTAACGTTTTGGTACGTTCCGTCGATTAAAACGCTTTTATTAAGCAAATCTTCTTCTTTATCTATAAGGTCGAACAATAAAAAGCTTTGCCCGTTATACACTAACGTCGTTCTATCGCCAACCGCGAAGTTTTCGCTAATACCAGTTGTAAGAACGCTCTCACGCGCGATATTTTTATAAGTTTTCACACCTTCAATATCCGTTATAATAGTAAACTTATTTTGGTCGAGTGCAACGGTATAGAAAGAATACTTTTCGATTTTGCTAACGGAAGAATGCAAACGATTAAACGCCGTTTTATTTTTTGCAATGGCAAACCCTGTAAAACTAAGCAGTCCGTTTTCATAGTCGATTTCAAACTCTTGAACCGCGCCTATGGTTTTATCGGTAATCATAAGATTGCCGTTTTTCAAACACATTCCACGTGGGGACGAAAGTTTGCCTAAATCATAATGCGAGTTAGCGTCCTTGCTTGAAACTGAAAGTTCTTTTTTCTCTTTGGTTAAAAGGTTAACAGAATATATCTTTCCGTCACAAGAATAATACAAAAATTCTTCGTTCGCCGTCATAGCAATCGGCTTGTCGCTCGATAGAACGGCAGGCTCTTGGTCGGGGTTGGATAACGAGTAACCGTATATTTGGTCTTCGTAAACGTAAAAAACTTGGTTTAATCGGTTGATTAAAACGGGGTAGTCGGCGTTACCGTCTAAAACTTTGGCTTGTTTAACCAACGCTCCGTCACTATTAACTGAATAAACGTGAATATATTTTCCATACGCCGTTATTAAGTAATCTTCGTTAACGTCGAAATTGTTTCCGCCGATAACGGCGTTAGAAGTATCATAAGTTTGCTCTTTTACGGGCGATTGCGCGGTAAAGTCAAATTTGAAAATAGACCCGTTGTCCGAAATAAGCAAATTGTTCCCGTAAAAATATTTGGCTTGTTTAAGCGACAAAAACCCTTCGTTAATATTTTTGTATTTTCCGTTATAATAAAGCGTCATATTATTGTTTTCCGAAACAATAACTACGTTGTCGCCAAAAAAAGTTGCGTCAAGCGGTGCAGTTAATTCGCAGTATTCCATAGCGCTTAGGGGAGAGTATAAACCAGCCGAAAGCGGTTGGCTATCTGCGTGAACGAAAATATTGCCCGCATTAAACAAACAGCAGGCGCTAAGGGAGGCTAAAACTAGTATAAAAAACCATTTAAATCTTGCGTAAACTTTCATAAAACACATTATAACACAAAAAAAACTTTTTGTATACACAAAAAGTAATTTTTTTATTTTACACAAAAAATAAAAATCAAACGCAAAAAATAATGATTTATCATAAAAAATTTAGAAAAAACGAGAAAATTAAGCGGATATTTTTTATCGAAAAAAATTTAAAAAAATCTTTCAAATATGACAAAAACTGTCACACGTCAGCAATAATATAAACGCAAACAAATGTTCGCATTTTCAAAAAGATTATGCAAAACTGCGAAAAAAACGACAAAAACAAATATAATATTACAAAAAAACAATAATTTTGTTCAAAAATAAGAATATTTTACAAAAAGCGTCATTAAACATTGACTTTTGCGAATATGGGACAATATAATAAAGGCAAAATTTTAGTTTTAGCGAGATTTAAGGAGAAGAATTATGAAAGTGCTTTATGCAAAATGTTTACTTTACGCTTATCCCAACTTAAAAAAAATAGCAGGGCAGTTAAGCGATTTAGCGTTAAAAAAGGCGTTAGCGTCGATGAGTGATAATTCTCCGTGCGAAACTTTGTGTGAAAAAATCGTTTTGATAAATTTTCAAAAAGAATTTTATATTGAGTTAGAAGGGTTGATAAACAAAGCCCTTTCTTTGTTTGACAAAAAAGAGTTGGACTGTTTTGAATACAAATATTTCAAAAGACAAAATAAAGAGTATTTTGAACGTTTTGATTGTTCGAGCAGAGCTTATTTTAGAAAACAAATAAAACTAATCAACTCGTTTGCTATGGCGTTAGATAATGTTGGGGTTACGGACAAATTCTTTATAGAGAACTGTCTTTCGTTAGACTTTTTCAAAGAACTACTAAAAAGGACGGTTGAATATGAAGAAAGGAGCAATAAAAACAAGCCTAAGAAAAAGCCCCTTCAAATATTACCGCCCGTAATTT
>CAJGCK010000065.1 GCA_904501795.1 uncultured Clostridia bacterium | reverse complement strand
TCTTCTAATTCCGATGAAAAAGCGGGTAATTGAGTATCAATCATAGTCTACGAAAAAATTGTGTTCACGCTCGTGCGATAACGTGGTGAATTCTTGATGACCTGGAAAAACTCTATATTCGCCTTTTAGGTCAAATAAGCGTTTTACCGAGTTGATTAGTTGCTCTCTATCCCCCGTAGGAAAGTCCGTGCGACCTACCGTTTCGTAAAACAACGTGTCGCCCGAAAAGAGCATGTCGTCCACTATAAAACACGCCGAACCGTCCGTATGACCGGGGGTTAATAGAGCTTTTATTTTTATTCCTTCTAATTCTAATAGGTCACCGTCATCAAAAGTGCGGTCGGCTATCAGTTGGTTTTCTTGTCTACCGAAAGCCGTTGCTAGAGTTTGCCCCTTAGCAAGTTTTTCGGCGTCGATTTTACTTACGATTATCTCCGCTCCGTCGTCTTGCATAGCCTTGGCGTTGCCCGCGTGGTCGAAATGAGCGTGAGTTAATAGCACCGCGGTTATCTTAAAGCCGTTTTCCTTTTCGATTTTTTTTACTAATTTATAGTTTTCGCCACTATCTATTACCACCGCAGTATTTTTATCAGTGTTAATTAAAAAATAGGTGTTAACGGATAGCGGACCTTGGGTTACGTACATTAGTTTCATTAGGTTGTAGTCCTATAAACGTCTAGAATTTTAGGGTTTTGTTTAAGTTTTATTATAAGATTGTTTAGTTCGTTTTTGTCGTTAACGCGTATGCCGAATTCTACCGTGGCTTTTCTCGTCTTATTATCTATTCTACCAAGCGTTGACGTTATGCCGAGTTTTAATTGCGAACATAAGCCCGCTACTTCCGTAAGAATTTCGGCTTGAGTTTCGCCAAACACTTTTATACCCGCGTTATATTCGGTTTTTGCTTGAGCGTTCCACGTTACGTCGATAAGTCTATCGGGGTCTGCGTTCTTTAAGTTCGGGCAATCACTTCTGTGTACGGTAACACCGCGACCACGAGAAATAAACCCGACTATAGAATCGCCCGGAACGGGACTGCAACAACCCGCAAAACGAACAAGCAACCCGTTAATTCCCTTAACGGTTACTCCGCCCGTGCCGTTTGATTTAACGCTTAAATTAAGCGTTTCGGTAGGCTTTGGTTGGTTTTTCCTATAAAAATCTATTAGCTTTATTATTATTTGGTGAGTTGAAACGGCGCCGTATCCAACGGACGCAAACATTTCGTCTTGTCCGGAAAACGACATTTTGCTTGCAAGAAATAAAAAGGATTCATCGTTTAAAATATCGCTAAGCGACACGCCACGGCGTTTGGCTTCAGTTTCAAGCATAACCTTGCCCGTGCGCACGTTTTCTTCCTTCATTTCTTTCTTGAAGAATTGACGTATCTTTACTTTCGCGCTTGAACTTTTAACTATTTTTAGCCAGTCCCACGACGGACCTTTAGACGACGGAGAAGTTATTACTTCAACTACGTCCCCAACCTGCAACACCGTGTTTAACGGCACCATCTTAGAGTTGACTTTCGCACCAACGCAACGATGACCTATTGCCGTGTGTATGTTGTAAGCAAAGTCTAGCGGAGTAGCTTCTTTGGGTAGACTTATAACGTCCCCCTTTGGCGTAAACACTAGCACTTCCGTGCTGTATATATCGCCTTTTAGCGAATTAACAAACTCTTTACTGTCTTTTAGTCCGCCTTGCCATTCCATAACTTCTCTTATCCACGCCAAACGTGAATCAAAATCGTCGGAATCTTTTTTGTTCTCTTTATACTTCCAGTGAGCCGCTATACCGTATTCGGCCGCGCGGTTCATTTCGTAAGTCCTAATTTGTATCTCGAATATCTTACCAAAGTTGGTCATAACCGTCGTATGCAAAGAACGGTACATGTTGGGCTTTGGTGTTGCTATATAGTCTTTTATTCTACCTGGAACGGGCTTCCATTTGTGGTGAATTTTACCAAATATTTCATAGCACTCGTCTATATTCTTTACTATAACTCGAACGGCGACTAAATCGTAGATTTGATCTAAGTTCTTGCCACGTTCTTTCATCTTGCGATAAATACTATACAAATGCTTCTTTCTACCGTAAACTTCGCCTTCTATCTTAGACTCGTCGAGTATAATTTTAACTTCTTCAACCACGTGGTCGATTAGTTCAACGCTCTCTTTAACGCGTAAATCTATATTAGAAGATAGATACTCGTAAAAATCGGGCTCTAAATATTTTAGGCACAAGTCTTCAAGTTCGCACTTTATCTGCGAAATACCAAGCCTATGCGCTAACGGAGCGTAAATATCAAGCGTTTCACGAGCTAAACGTTGTTGACGTTCTTGCGACAAAAAGTTAAGCGAGCGCATATTGTGTAAACGGTCGGCAAGTTTAATGATTATTACCCTTATATCTTTCGCCATAGCAACGAATAACTTTCTAAAGTTCTCCGCTTGCTCTTCTTCTTTAGACGTGAATTCAATTTTTTCAAGTTTGGTTACGCCTTGCACCAAATCTAATACTTCTTGCCCGAACTCTTTGAAAATATCGCCTTCTGAAACGGGGGTATCTTCAATAACGTCGTGCAAAAATGCCGCGGCTATAGTGCTTGCGTCTAATCCAAGATCAGCAAGTATCCGCGCTACCGCGCAAGGATGAGTAAAATACGCTTCGCCCGAGGCACGCTTTTGATTAGCATGCGCCTTTTCGGCAAAACGAAACGCCTTCTCGCATAACGAGTAGTCTTTACCCTTATATTTTTCTTTTAAAAGCTCTAAAGTCGCAAACATTCTATTCACCTTTTAATAAGGAAATTTTACTATATACTTTAGAATTTGTCAATGCATTTTTACATTCGGGGTTACGGTGTAACACTCCGTCGATAACCGAAAAAAACCCTAGTTCTATAAACACTGCCGTCGCAAAAATTAATTGAT
Source organism: uncultured Clostridia bacterium (assembly GCA_904501795.1). Classification (GTDB taxonomy): domain Bacteria; phylum Bacillota; class Clostridia; order Christensenellales; family Borkfalkiaceae; genus UBA1259. Next base: position 2,246 of record CAJGCK010000065.1, on the reverse strand, counting down.
ATTCGTTTATTACGCTCTCGCCACGCTCAATCATATCGTAAATAGAAGAAAAACTCTTACCTACCCACGTTAGCAACTGGGTGTAACACTCTGCCATTTGCGAACGCTCAACGCTAATTTCGTTTAAAACAGAATAACCGTTCACACCGTTAAAACAGTAGTTTTGGTATTCATTATTTAAAAAGGCTATCGGTTTATCTAAATACACGCACCTACTAAAACCTTCGGGAATTTGAACGGGTGATAAAATAACGCAACTGTTAACCCACTTTCCGTCCGCTTGGAAAAGATAAACGGGCAAGTCCTGTATTTTATCATACCTTTTTAAATTATCTAAGTCGCTTAAAAAATATACCGTGCCACGCTTAGAAAAGTCCACCCCGTTTTCTTCCGCTGATAACACTTCGCACTCTTGCTCGCTTAAAATTGCTTTCAAGTTGTTTTCAAACACTAGATATTTTAAGCCGTTAAAATTTAGATTTTCTTCTACTATCCCCTTAACGTAGCCCTTAACGTATTCTTTTTTGTTGTAAACTGAAAAGTTAGGCTCGAAAATAATCTTTTTCTCTATCGGTAAACTTAGCCTACTTACATTTGCTCCGCCATTGAAATCTAGCATTTCCACTGCTTTCGTTTTAAAAGTATAGTGTGGAGAGCCTTGCCTTAACGGAAGAGATTTCACCCCTCTTACCGTGGTAGTGAAAAGCGGTTTTCTATTACCTACTCCGAAAGGCTCTAATAACCCTAACTCCCTTGCAAAACGGGTTGAGAGTTCTTCTTCAAAGTCCCACTCAGCATATACCTTTTTGCTAACGTCTAGCTTGCCGTAACATTGTCTAACGTATGTATTAAGACTTTCTCTAAACGACGTAAAATTTTCTTTTTCTACGGCAACACCCGCCGCTTGAGCGTGCCCACCGTACGTTATAAGTTTGTCTTTTTGACTTGATAACGCTTCAAAAATATTAATGCCGTCGATACTACGCGCAGAGCCTTTATAATATCCTTCGTGCCCTGCAAAAACGATTACGGGGCGCGCGTATTCTTCAACTAGCCTTGACGCAACTATCCCAACAAAGCCCGTGCCCCATTGTTCGTTGGCGACCAAAATAACGTCGTCGTCCGCGTAGCCGTTCTCTTTTATTTGGTCTTTGGCTTGGCGATAAATCACGTCGCATTGGGCTTGGCGCATAAGGTTATATTCGTTTAGTTTTACCGCGTATTCGTAAATCTCAGTTGGGTTCTCACTCAAAAACATATTAAGCGAACAGTTTGCGTTGCCCATTCTTCCGCCGGCGTTAACCTTTGGGGCAATCGCATACGCTAGCGTTTGTGCGGTTATTTCGCCACGGGTTTCGCCAAGTAAATATTTAAACTGTTCTCTCACCGTCTTTTTATTAAACGATTTAAGACCTTCGGTCACGATATCTCTATTTTCTTCGATTAAGTCCATACTGTCGGCAACGGTTGCAAGCGCCACGAAATCAAGCAATTCATTTGCCTTTTCGCCTATTAGTGCAACGCCAAGTTTATATGCAACACCCGCACCGCACAAGCCGTCGAAAGGATAGGCTTGCCCTTTAATTTTGGGGTTGATTTTTAAACACGGCGGTAAAATTTCCGGCGGTTCGTGGTGGTCGGTTACGATTACTTCTATGCCTTTTTCTTGCAATAAAAGTACCTTCTCCCCGTCGCTTATACCACAGTCAACGGTTATTATTAAGTCTATAGGTTGCTTTTCGTGTTCGGGAAGGATTAAATCTAGATTTAGCCCGTAGCCGTGCTCACGTTCGGGAATTATGCAACGAGCGTTTATGCCGAATTCTTTTAGAGCGCGGTACAAAACGGTGGTCGCACACACCCCGTCGGCATCGTAATCGCCGAATATTAAAACGTTTTCGTTATAGTCGCGCGCGGTAGTTATGCGAGAAACTATTTCTTGCATATCCGTTAGAAGAAAGGGAGAGTTGAAATATTTTTTGCCAGGATTTAAAAACCGTTCGGCTTTAGCCACGCTATCGTATCCACGGCAAAACAAAAGCCTTGCCGTATCAAAAGATAGGCCAAGCGAAAGCGACATATTCATTATTTGTTTGTTTTGTTCGTCCGTTGGAGACTTTGTGTATATTATTTGCATACGCCCTATTTAATCTAAAAAAGGCGGGAACGTTCCCGCCTTAAATAGTAGCAGTGTATCTCTGCCTTTTTTAATTTATTTTTTCTTAATGTTTGCCCACAAAAAGCCG
>CAJGCK010000064.1 GCA_904501795.1 uncultured Clostridia bacterium | reverse complement strand
CGGGAAGGCGAAAGAAATATACGGCAAAAAAATTTCGGACGAGATACAAAAGATACTAAAAGAGCGAAAAAGCGTAGTGATACGACGTGCGGACGGCGGTTTGCCCGTGCCGGTGTATCGCCAAGAAGAAGTTAAAGCGGAAAATCAAATAATTGTGCCGATAGTATTAAACGGCGACTGCCTAGGTTGTTTAATAGTCTTTAACTGCAACGCAGATAACAAGCTAGAACTAAGCCATCTTTCAACGGTTAGAATGGGCGCTAATATAATTGCAAAACAATTCGATTAGTATGCAAAAAAAAGAAAACGGTATACTAAAAGGTTCGTTGTTTTTGGGTATAAGCGCGTTTATAACCAAACTTTTGGGCGCAATATATCGCGTACCGCTAACTAACTTAATAGGCGCAGAAGGGATAGGCGTATACCAAATGGTCTTTCCCGTTTATTGCGTGCTTTTAGACTTATCGGGGGCAGGCGTTCCAAGCGCCCTGTCTTTTTTAATATCTAAAAACCGCGAAAACGAACGGTACGCACAAACGGTTTTATTCGGCAGTCTAAAACTATTTAGCGTAGTTGGTGTAATTGCTACGTTAATAATGATGTCATTAAGTTATCCACTTTCCATCGCGCAAGGCAATTCCAAAGCTTTTTTAGGCTATGTGTTTTTATCGCCCGCGGTAATTTTAGTCGCGCTCATATCTTGTTATCGTGGCTATTTTCAGGGGAAAATGAATATGTTGCCAACGTCCGTGTCACAAATTATAGAGCAATCAGTTAAACTCGGCGTGGGTCTACTTCTTTGTAAACTTTTAATGCCTTCGGTAGAAAAAGCAGTCGGCGGTGCAACCAGTGCTGTTACTATCTCTGAACTAATCGCGCTAATTTATTTAATTTTTCACTATAAAAGAAAACAAAGAAAGGTTGTGCCCTTTGACAAAGCGCTATTCCTAAAAGAAAGGGGTAGATTTATTAAATGCACGGCGATAGTAACCTTAATTTCAGTTTTAATCCCTTTGTCGCAAGTAATCGACAGTTTTTTAATAGTCAACGTATTATCTAGATATCGCCAAGACGCCACAAGTTTATACGGATTGTTTTCAGGAACGGCTCAAACGGTAATTTCACTTTCCGTTTCAGTGTGCTACGCCGTTGCAACCGTTGCAATTCCCGCCGTTTCAGGCGCAAAATCGCACGATGAAAAACTTAATTCTTTGAAAAAGACACTCTTTTTAACGTTAGCCGTATCGCTAATTTTAGCAGTATTGACGTATTTTTTCTCACCACTAATAGTAAGAATATTATTTTCTAAACTTTTACAAGAAGAAAAAACCTTAACGATAAAATTAATCAAGAGCCTTTCGGTAACGGTGGTGTTGTTGTCTCTTTTACAAACCCAAAACGCCCTACTTATAGGCTTAAACAAAAAAATATATCCCGTAATCAGCCTTTCAATAGGCATAATAATAAAAATTATACTTTCAGTTTGCTTGTTGTATCGCCCCGATATAAATATATTTGGTAGTGTAATCGGCGTAATCGCTTGCTATTTTATCGCGTGTTTGATAAACTTTATATGGATAATCAAATTCGGGGTGAAAAATGCAAGTAAAGCAAATTTTAATAGGCAAAACTCTTGTCGAGAATAATATATTTCTTGCGCCTATGGCAGGGTATACGGACGCGTGTTTTCGCGATTTATCGCTAAAAAACGGGTACGGTTTTGCTTTTACCGAATTAGTTTCGGCAAAAGGCTTGTGCTACGGGACTAACGGCTCGAAAGATTTACTAAATACGAACGGGAACTATGCTAAAGTTGGCGCACAACTTTTTGGTAGCGACCCCTATTATTTACGAAGCGCGATAGAGAGTGAATATATCGCGCCTTTTAACGTTGTGGATATAAACATGGGTTGTCCCGTTCCCAAAATTTTCAAAAACGGCGAGGGCAGTGCCCTTCTCGGCGACATAAAAAAGGCTGAAACTTTAATTAAAGAGTGTGTTAAAACGGGTAAAGATATAACCGTTAAAATTCGAACGGGCTTAAAAAAGGGGGATAACGTTGCTACCGATTTTGCCGTTATGGCAGAACAATCGGGCGCAAAACTTATAACTATTCACGGCAGAGTTAGGGAAGACTATTATTCGGGTGAGCCTGATTATACCGCGATAGCACAGGCGAAAAAATCGGTTAAAATCCCCGTTATCGCTAACGGCGGAATATTTACGGAAAAAGACGCCGAAAAAATGTTTAACGAAACGGGCGCGGACGGGATTATGATTGCGCGTGGGGCTATTATCGACCCTACTTTTGCAAAAACACTTTTGGGTGAAAAACCCGTTTTAGACAACAAACGGTTTATTATAGAACACGTAAAGGGTGCGTGTAAACTTTACGGGGAGAGCAAAGCTCTTCGCGAACTCAAAAAATTTTACCCCTATTATTTTAAAGGAAGATCGCAGTCTAAACGCATAAGAGAAAGGTTAATGGCGGTTGATAGCGCTAGTCAAGTGATTGAAATTATAGAACAAGATTTTTAACAAAAATCGCTCACCCATAATACAATGTAATGTAAAAGAGTGTAATCGTGGGGTGGGAAGTTATAATGCAAACATGTTTCGTAACAAAGGACACGTTAAACGGTGTGTGGCAAGACAAATTTGCACAAGTAAACGGTAGTAAAGTGCTCGTTTTCGGCTTTAACGGGTTGGGGCTTGTAAGTTATAAAAAGGAACTGTCTGGCGAAACGGAATATTTTCAAGACGTGGCAAATTTATCCAAGCAAATATCGGGCGTGGTAATTAGTGGTTGTGATACCGATACTTACGGCGTTTTTCGACACTCGGCGGTTATAGCCGATAAAGGTAAAATACTAGGCGTGACCGACATGGTGCATATTCTTGATGAAAGCGAGTTTGTCCCCGGTGGCAACTTAAGAGTTTACGATACTAGCGCGGGTAAAATAGGACTACTTATTAGGGAAGATTTGTTTTTTCCCGAAGCGTCTCGCGTGCTTGCACTGTGCGACGCGGACGTGATTTTTTGTTTGTTTAAGAAATTAAGCGGGTCCATTGAACAAGTTATGTTGCGCGCATGTGCCTTTTCTAACGGCGTAGCAATGGCGCTATGTTCTAACGGATACGCGTGCGTATGCGACGTTAAGGGTAACGTTTCCCTTGCGGGTGGCGCGGACGTAGTTAAGGCAGATATAAAAATAGAAAAAGATTATAGATTAATAAGTTGTCGCCGTAGGGGACTGTATAGGGACTTTACGGGCGGTTATTAACAAAGGAGAAATATTTATGGCAATGAATATAGTTTTAGTAGAGCCGGAAATTCCGCAAAACGCGGGCAATATCGCTAGGACCTGCGCCGTTACGGGAAGCGTTTTACATTTAGTAAGACCTTTGGGGTTCGAAGTAACGGACAAGCACTTAAAACGCGCGGGGCTAGACTACTGGCATTTTTTAACTATAAACTATTACGACAGTATAGAAGAAGTGATGGACAAGTATTTTACGGGCGATAATTTTTGGTTTTATTCAACAAAGGCAAAATATATCCACTCCGATGCTCCTTATAAAGAAGGCGACTTTTTAGTGTTTGGCAAAGAAACTAAGGGCTTGCCCGAGAGTTTGTTAAAAAAATATTATTCGCAAAGCGTAAGAATACCGATGATGGATGAAACGCGTTCGCTAAACCTATCGAATAGCGTATGCGTTGGCGTTTACGAAGCGTTAAGACAATTAGATTACAAAGGGCTTAAAACGGAAGGCGAAATCCCACAAAAATAAATTTACTTTTGTCGGCTTAAAAATATTTGACAAATTGCAAAAAAATCTTGTATTCTAATAATAGGCGAGTTTCGGCTTGCTTAATAACACAAAGGAAATAAACTAATTTATGATGGACATGGTTTGGAACGTATTTTTCATGTTTGGCGGAGTTGCGGCGATGATGTTCGGCATGAAAGCTATGGGCAACGCGCTTGAACAATTTGCTGGTAGTGGAATGAAAAAACTGCTCGGCAAAGTTACGACTAATCGTTTTGCAGGCGTTGGCGTTGGTATTGCGGTTACAAGCATTATTCAAAGTTCGACTGCGACGACGGTTATGCTGGTCGGGTTTGTAAACATCGGGCTCATGTCGTTAGTTCAAGCAACCAACGTTATAATGGGTGCAAACATCGGTACTACGGTTACCGCGCATATCGTGTCTTTATCGGGCGTAGGTCAAATTGATATCGGTGCAATCGCTGCTATAATCGGTTTTGTAGGTATAATGTTTTCAATGCTTTGCAAAAATGAAAAACTCGTTAATATCGGTAACATTTTAGCAGGGCTTGGCTTGATATTCGTAGGGCTTGAATTTATTTCAACCTACGCAAAACAAATAATGTTTATCGGTGGCGATAAGACTCAACCACACGGTTGGGTGCAAACCATATTCCAAGGCGACCACTTCCCACTTTTATTAGTTTTAATAGGCATAGTTTTAACGGCGCTAGTACATAGTTCTTCAACAATAACGAGTTTAATGGTTGTTCTAGCAAGTATTGGGGTTTTATCTTTCGAAAACGCACTCTTCCTTGCGCTCGGCTCAAATATCGGTACGTGTATCACGTCAATCATGTCTTCGGCAGGCACTCACGTTAACGCAAAACGAACGGCAATTGTTCACTTGTTGTTTAACCTTTTCGGTTGCATAATATTTATAGTCCCGCTTTGGATACTTAAATCACAAATAACTTCAATATTTGCTTCTATTTCAGGTGACGTAGGCCAACAAATAGCAATATTCCACACCCTGTTTAACATAATAACTACGGCGGTATTACTACCTTTCTCAAAATACGTTGTTAAACTTGCCTGTCTAATTGTTCGCGATAAGAAAGAACCTGTTGACGTACGCTTTAAGTTTGCGTTTATCGACGATAGACTTTTAAGTACACCGCCCGTTGCCGTAGGTAACACTAAAAACGAAATTATACGTATGAGCACTTTTGCAAAAGAGAATATTAATCTTGCTATGCAAATGCTTTTAACCGACGCGGATAACACGGAAATAATTCACGAAAACGAAAAAGTTATAAACCATCATAACAAAGCGATAACTGCTTATCTAACCAAATTGATGAGCAAAGAATTAAGCGAAGAAGACGATAAAAAAGTTGGTTCGTATTATCACGTAGTATCCGACATAGAACGTGTAGGCGACTACGCTGAAAACGTTATGGAATACGCACTTAGACTTCGTAAAGAAGAGAGCGAGTTTTCAGACGAAGCAAAGAAAGAACTTACCGAACTACTCGGGCTAGTTAACGATTTGTACGAGAGTGCGATATCCGCATTCGACGCGAGAAACGTTGACAAGCTTGGCGAAGTAGACCAAT
>CAJGCK010000063.1 GCA_904501795.1 uncultured Clostridia bacterium | reverse complement strand
TTGGCACACCGTAAGGGACTCGGCGCCTGTGCGCCCTTCTCCGATAAACAGTGGGTGTCCACTGTTTAGTCCTTCGGACAAATTGCTAACGCAATTTCCTCCCCATTCGAGTCCCTTTTCCCCACATATCAAAAATATCCCGTGTAGAAACCTACACGGGATATTTTGGCACACCGTAAGGGACTCGAACCCCTAACCTTTGCGTCCGTAGCGCAACGCTCTATCCAATTGAGCTAACGATGCTTATTAAAACCGATTTCCTAATCGGCTTTAACATTGTATAATAATTTTTTTGTTTTGTCAAACTATTGCAAGCATTTTTTTATTGCAATATTGCTTTTATTCTTCTAACTCCGCTTGATGAACTTTCTTCTTTTTTGATAATAAATTTGCCAAGTTCTTTCGTGTTAGAAACGTGCGGTCCACCGCAAATTTGCTTGTCCACGCCGTCTATCGTATAAACAGAAACGATTTGGTCGTTTGATTCTGCGTTAAACACACCGTACGCACCCTTTTCAACGGCTTCTAAGTATTTTTCTTCCGTTCTAACTACGTCTATTCCACGTTCGATAACACTATTAACGAAGTCTTGAAGTTCGCTTAGTTCTTCCGCCGTCATTTTATGGTCTAAATTAAAGTCGAAGCGCAATCTCTCTTCGGTAATATTAGAGCCCTTTTGTTCCGTACCCGTACCAAACATTTTTCTAAGTCCTGCAAGCATGATATGAGTCGCCGTGTGATATTTGGTTGTGGTTTCAGTTTGTTCGGTTAAACCGCCTTTTGCATTTTGCGCTTGCGCCTTAGATAGTTCTTGGTGCGCCTTAAACGCTTGATTAAACCCTTCCACGTCTACGCCAAAGCCGTTTTCAGTTGCTAGTTCTACCGTGAGTTCTAGCGGAAAACCGAAAGTGTCGTACAGCCTAAACGCTTGCTTTCCGCTTATCTCCGTTTCTTTTTGATAGTTAGGGTCTTTTTCAAGCATAAACGCGTTTTTACGGTTAATGCCCGTTATACACTTATCAAACTCTTTCATACCTTGAACAAGTGTTGCTTCAAATTTAACTATCTCTTTATCAAATTGGTCAAGGATATAACTTTCCTTTTCAACTAGTAAAGGATATGCCGTATCGTAAACCTTTTCTATAAATATTTTTGCAACGCCTTGCATTACCGAAGACGGAACGCCAAGGTTTTTGCAGTATCTTATAGCACGGCGTAAAAGTCTTCTTAAAATATATCCCGCGCCCGTGTTCGACGGAGTTATTCCGTTCACGTCGCCTATAAGCATTACCGAAGTTCTAGTGTGGTCTGCTATAATACGCATAGCTTTAGTAACTTCTTCGTCTTTGCCGTATTCTTTACCCGACTGTTCTTCTAAATATTTGATTGAGTCTAAGAATAGGTCGGTTTTATACCCGTCGTCTAGCCCGTTCAAGAAAAGTAACAATCTATCTAGTCCAAAGCCGGTGTCTACGTTTTTGTTTTCAAGTTCCGCGTATTTCCCGCCTTCAAGTTTTTTATACTGCATATAAACGTCGTTGCCAATTTCTACGTATCTACCACAACTACAGTTCACGTCACAAGTATCTGAACAAGGGTTGTCGTGGCGAGGGTAGAACCACTCGTTATCTGGTCCGCACGGCGTGCCTACCGTTCCTTCTAACTCCCACCAGTTGTTAGATTTGTCTAGATAGAATATGTTTTCTTCTTTTATACCGAGTTGTTTTAAGTATTCGGCAGTTTCGGTATCCTTTTTAACCGAGTCGTTACCTTCGAACACGGTGGAACAAATCTTGTCTTTATCAAATCCGAAAACTTCGGTTAAAAGTTCGAAAGACCACTTGGTTTTTTCTTTTTTAAAATAGTCGCCCAAACTCCAGTTACCCATCATTTCGAAAAAAGTAAAGTGAGTAGCGTCGCCCACAGATTCTATATCGACGGTGCGCACGCAACCTTGAACGTTGGTAAGTCTTTTTCCCTTGGGATGCTCTTTGCCAAGTAAATAGGGCATTAGCGGTTGCATACCCGCAACGTTGAACATAACGCCCGTCGTTCCGTCGCCTATAAGTGAAACTGCGCCGATATTAACGTGCCCCCTGTCTTCATAAAACTTAATCCATTTTTCTCTTAATTCTTTTGAAGTTATCATATGCTTTGCCCTTTTTATTTTTTAGTTAAGGTATAAGTGTCTTTACCGTCTTTGATAATATAGCCAAGTTGCAAAATTTTATCTCTCAACGCGTCCGAAGTTGCCCAGTCTTTGTTTTGACGCGCAACTAATCGCTCGTTTGCAAGCGACAACACTTCTTCTGGGATTTCTTCTTTTTCAGCGCCGTACTTTTCTATAAATTCTTTGGCATCCGCCTTAAATAAGCCCAAAATCGAATAGGTGCGTTTTATTTGGCTTGCCATTTTAACCGCCGTGTCTATTTCACCGCTGGAAATAAGCGTTTTTATCTTTTTGAAATATCCGTAAAGGTCACTTATCGCAAGAGCGGTATTAAAGTCGTCGTCCATACACTCGTTAAAACGCGCGTCTACCTCTGGGAACTCGCCCGTTACGTCCGACTTTTCAGCAAGCGTTAGAAAAACTTGATAAAAATCGGTTAAATGTTTTTGTGCGTCTGGAAAAAGTGTATCGGTAACGTTGATATCGCCACGGTAGTTGGTTTGTAGTAGCGCATACTTAACCGTTTCCGCCGAATACTTATCAAGCAAATCTTTTAAAAGTAAACTGTTGCCGAGCGACTTGCTCATCTTTTGACCGTTTACCTTGATTAGCCCGTTGTGTATCCAATAGTTAGCGAACTGAGTGCCCGTTAACGCTTCCGTTTGCGCAATCTCGTTTTCGTGGTGTGGGAAAATTAAGTCCCTTCCGCCACCGTGGATATCTATTTTATCACCAAAAGCCTTTCTGTTCATGGTAGAACATTCTATATGCCAACCAGGTCTGCCTTCGCCCCAAGGTGAAGCCCAACTAGGCTCGCCAGGTTTTGCAGATTTCCAAAGTGCGAAGTCGAGCGGAGAACGTTTTTGCTCGTCGTTATCTACCCTAACGCCGTTCATAGCGTCTTCTAAATTTCTATGTGATAGTTTGCCGTATTGTGGAAAACTGTCCACCGCAAAATACACGTCGCCTTTGTCAGTGGCGTATGCGTGGCCTTTCGACATTAGTGCCGTTATGAATTCAACTATATCGTCTATACTCTCGGTCGCTTTAAGCCAAAGCGAAGGATCGTCAACGTCTAATCTTGCCATTTGTTCGTCTATTTCTTTAATCATTAATTTGGCGTATTCGTCTGCGGGAATTCCCGTTTCGTTAGACTTAGCGATTATCTTATCGTCAACGTCGGTATAGTTTCTAGCGTAAGTTACTTCGTAGCCCTTTTTCTCTAAATATTTGCGGATTATATCGTAAATAAGCGCTTGATAAGCGTGACCTATGTGTGCTTCGCCCGAAACGGTTATTCCGCACGCATACATCTTTACTTTGCCTTCTTCAAGCGGGATAAATTGCTGTTTTTTACCGGTTAAAGTATTGTAAATTTTCATTATTGATTACCTGTCTTGCAATTTTTTTATTTCTTCTTCTAGTTCGAATACTTTTTCTCTTAAAGAACAAATTTCTTCTACTATCGGGTCTCTCTTTTCTTGTTCTAGATCGGCAATTTTCTCACCGCGTATTCTAACCACTCTACCTGGAACGCCCACCACGGTTGCGTAAGATGGAACTTCTTTAAGAACTACCGCTCCCGCGCCTATTTTAGCGTATTCCCCAACGGTAAAACCGCCTAGCACCTTTGCGCCTGCGCTAATTATCGCGCCTTTTTTTATGGTGGGGTGACGTTTGCCTTTTTCTTTACCCGTTCCGCCAAGCGTTACGTTTTGGTAAATAACCACGCCCTCTTCAATCTCCGCCGTCTCACCTATAACGACGCCTGCGCCGTGGTCGATAAACACACCACCCGCAATTTTTGCCGCGGGGTGAATTTCGATACCCGTTAACCATTTGGCAAACTGGCTTGTTATTCTGGCAAGCAGTTTTAATTTTATTCGGTATAAAAAATTTGCGTATCTGTGCCAAGAAAGCGCCTTAACTCCCGAATAAGTTAGCCAAATTTCGAATTTGCTTCTTGCTGCGGGGTCGTTTAGTTTCGCTGCGTTTATGTCGGCACGAAGTCTTTTGAACATTTATCTTCCCTTTTTTCTATTAGCGTTAACGAAAAACGCTAATAGTATATTTTCCTTTTTTGGCATTATAACATTTTAAGCCATCAAAAAGCAAGAATTGATTATATATTTTAAAAATTTATAGAAAATTTTTTTAATAATTTAAAATTTAGTTAATATTGGCGGTAAATAATTGATTTTTTTTGTCAATGCAGTTATAATTAATTTAATCATTTACGGAGTGTCGTTATGTTAGATTTAAAGAAAATTCAACAAGAAAAAGAAAAAATTGCTTCTCTTTTGCTAAAAAAGGGATATAAAGCCGATTTCGATACCATTTTATCTATCGATGCGGAAAGAAAAAAGATTATATCAGAAGTTGAAGGCTATAAAGCGGAGAGAAACAAGGTTTCCGCCGAAATTCCTAAACTTAAAAAAGAAGGCAAGCCCGTTGACCATATTTTTGCTTCGATGCGTGCTTTGGGGGACAAAATTTCAGAGTGCGACGCTAAAGCGAACGCTCTTGAAAAGCAACTTTTCGATTTACTTTCAGTTATCCCCAACGTGCCCGATGAAGATTTACTTGAAGGCGAAAAAGAAAACAACCAAGTTATACGAGTTGTTGGCGAAAAACCCAACTTCTCTTTCCCACTACAAAACCACGTAGATTTATGCACTAAGTTAGGCATTATCGACTATACGCGCGGAACTAAACTTTCGGGCGGTGGTTTTTGGCTGTACCGTGGCGACGGTGCAAGGCTTGAATGGTCGCTTTTGAACTTCTTTATTAGCGAACATTTAAAAGACGGATACGAGTTTATTCTTCCCCCGCACCAACTTGGCTATCAATGCGGTTTCGGAGCAGGTCAGTTTCCCAAATTCTCTGATGAAGTTTATTGGCTTGACTGCGACGAAGACAGAGCAAAGAATAGGTTTATGCTCCCCACGGCTGAAACGGCGCTTGTTAACATGTATGCGGGCGAAATCATTGACGAAAGCAAACTCCCTATGAAATTTTTTGCGTACACTCCTTGCTATCGTAAAGAAGCAGGTTCTTACAGAGCGGAAGAACGTGGTATGATTAGGGGTCACCAATTCAATAAAGTTGAAATGGTACAATACGCTCACCCTGAAAAATCTATGGAAGCATTCGAAGAACTTGTAAATAAAGCCGCTTCGCTTATTGAAAAATTAGGACTTCACTTTAGAGTTAGTAAACTTGCTGCTGGCGACTGCTCGGCTTCTATGGCAAGAACTTACGATATTGAAGTTTGGATACCAAGTATGGGCATAT
>CAJGCK010000062.1 GCA_904501795.1 uncultured Clostridia bacterium | reverse complement strand
ATTGCATTTTGCAATAATTTTAGTCAATTATTGTAAATTCCGCCTTGGCGTTCTCTGCACAAACGTATTTTACTTTGATTTTTATCTCTTGACCTAGTTTGTATGTTTTTTTGCCGTTAGACAAGGTAAAATTGCCTTTGTCTAACTTATAGCGCCCGCCTTTTAATTCTTCAATTTTAATCAATCCTTCTATTCCGTTGTCGAGTTCGGCAAACAATCCAAACGACGTTACACCGCTTATAACGGCATCGAACTCACTATCAATATAGTCGTATAAATACAGCATTTTATAGTAGTCGTCCATAGCACGTTCCGCCTCGATTGCGTTACGTTCTTTCTCCGACGATTGTTTTGATGCTTGTTCTAAAAAACCCGTGTATTTTTCTTGTAATTCCAATTCTCCGGATATAAAGTCTTTTACTATTCTATGAACAACTAAATCGGGGTATCTTCTAATAGGCGAAGTAAAATGGCAATACCTTTCTTCGCTAAGCCCAAAGTGACCTATACACTCTTCACCGTAGTATGCTTTTTGCATTGAACGAAGCATTACCCTGTTTATTACGGTGAAATAGTTGGTGCTCTTTGTTTGGTTTAGTATCGTTTGAAAATCTTTTGAATACACCTTGCCTTTGGGTCTTTTGAATTTCACGCCTAGCCCGCTTAAAAAGGCGTAAAAAGTTTCTAGCTTCTCTTCGCTAGGGTGGGCGTGGTTACGGTAAATTAGCGGTTGTTCTAAAAAATATATATACTCCGCAACCGTTACGTTTGCAAGTATCATAAATTCTTCTATGAGTTTGTGCGAATTGTCTCTAACTAATCTTTCTACCCTAATTTCTCCCTTTTTATCAACGGTAATCGCGCTCTCTTTAACGTCTAAATCAATACTGCCCTTATCTTCTCTAACTTTTCCTAAAAGTATAGCAAGGTCGTTCATTTTCTTTAGGTCATCTAACAAAAAGTCGTATCTTTTACAAAGTTTCTCGTCACCGTCTAGCATTAACGACACTTTTTCGTAAGTTAAACGTGCTTTGCTATTGATAACCGACGGGGTTATTTCTCTATCAACCACTTTGCCGTTTTTGTCTATTGTTATTATGCAAGAAAGCGTTAACCTATCCTCGCCTTCTACTAACGAACAAAGGTCGTTACACAATCTATCGGGAAGCATTGGTATAACTTTTTCAGGGAAATAAACGCTAGTAGCACGCTCGTATGCTTGAACGTCTATCTCGTCGTTAGGTCTAACGTAGTGACTGACGTCGGCAATATGAACGCCGAGCAAATAGTTCCCGTCGGGCAAAATTTCTAATGAAACCGCGTCGTCAAAATCGCGAGCGTCTTCTCCGTCGATAGTAAAAATAGTTTTCGTACGCAAATCTTTTCTTCCGCTAAGGTCTTTTTCGGTAACGTTTTTTAATGATTTAGCGTGCTCTATCGTGCTTAGTGGGAATTCGGTTTGTAGTTGGTAGGTAAACTCGATACACTTTTGTTGCGTTTTTTTATCACCTTGTTTGCCAAGAACTTTCTTAATTAGTCCCTCGGGCGCTTGTTTTTTGGGGTATGAAAGTATTTTACATACCACCTTTTCACCTGACACGGCGCGTGCTCCTTTGCTAAACGGAATAAAAACGTTGGTGAAAAACTTGTTGTCGTCAGGGACAACTATTCCACCACGCTTTCCGCTATAATAAGTGCCTACTAATTCGGGTATACCACGCTTAATAATTTTCAAAACGCGAGCGGTGTTTCTCCCCTCCGCCGTTTGAACGGTTTCCGCAAGCACAAAATCGCCGTGCATAGCGCCTTTCAAATCGGAGTGGGAAACAAAATAATCTACCCCTGTTTTATTTTCGGGAACGAAAAACGCATACCCACGTTCGTTGCCTATTAATTTACCTTCTTCTAGTTTTCTAATCACTATTATCTCCGTCGTTTTGTTAAAAAAACGGCGATTCTATATTAGAACCGCCGAAAAAAATCAGTTATTTTAAGTAAAAGCCAAACTTATTGTGCTGCGAAAAACGCAACGATTGCAAATACAACGCACAAAACTGCAAACACGATACTGCTGATTACAGTCAATTTCTTCATTTTGTGTTCAAAAGTTTTGCTTTTATTTTTACCTAAAAAAGTTTCGGTCGTTCCGCCGAGCGCACCTACGCCCGATGAATTACCAGGTTGAAATAATACTACGAATATGATAAATAACGCACAAATCGCCATTATTACTAACGCGATTATTTTTACTATCGGCCATACGTTCCAAAATCCGCCTACTGCCATAAGCATATCTAACATTTTCATCTCAGTCTCCTTTATCACTAAAAAGTCGTGTTTTACATTTTTAGCATTGTGATTATATCACACAATTTTTTATTTTACAAGCATTTTTTACTATCTTTATTTAATAATTAACGATTTACCCGTCATTTCTTCGGGAATTTCTACGCCCATTAAATCTAACAACGTGGGTGCAACGTCGCACAATTTTCCGTCGTCTGCTAGTTTTAAGTCTTCTAAACCGTCACCGCATACTATAAACGGAACTTTGTTAGTGGTGTGTGCAGTGAACGGAGAACCGTTTTCTTCTAACATTTTGTCGGCGTTACCGTGGTCGGCTGTTACTATAACCTTTCCGCCGATTTTAATAATCTTATCAACAACTTTTCCAACGCATTCGTCTACCGTTAAAACGGCTTTGGTTGCCGCGTCGAACACTCCCGTGTGCCCTACCATATCGCAGTTTGCAAAGTTTAGTATTATAACGTCGTACGGGTTATCGTCTAA
This sequence comes from uncultured Clostridia bacterium, assembly GCA_904501795.1. Taxonomy (GTDB): domain Bacteria; phylum Bacillota; class Clostridia; order Christensenellales; family Borkfalkiaceae; genus UBA1259. Next base: position 2,871 of record CAJGCK010000062.1, on the reverse strand, counting down.
AACTTCTAAAATCTTATCGGTAACTTCGTAAGCGCTCATTTCGGGTTGCAAGTCGTAGGTTGCTACCTTTGGCGATGCGATTAATATCCTTTCTTCATTAGCGTTAGGCGCTTCTACACCGCCGTTAAAGAAGAAAGTTACGTGCGCGTATTTTTCCGTTTCGGCTATTCTTAGTTGAGTTAAGCCAAGTTTGGAAATATACTCACCCAAAGTATTTTCTAAAGTCTGCGGTTTGAAAGCAACCGAGACGTTTTTAAGCTTTTCATCATACTGCGTAAAGCAAACGTATTTGGGGGATAAAAATCCGTTTTCCCTAGTAAAACCATCAAAATCTTTTTCCGTGAACGCGCGGGTTATCTGCCTTGCTCTATCAGGTCTAAAGTTAAAGAAAATAATTCCGTCGCCTTCTTTTATCGTCGCAACGGGCAAACCGTTTTCAATAACGCTTGCCGGCACAACGAATTCGTCGGTCACTCCGTTTTTATACGATTGTTCTACGTAATCTATTGCATTTTCCGTCTTTTCGCCTACGCCAAGGGTCAAACAATCGTAGGCTTTTTTAACTCTTTCCCAACGGTTGTCTCTATCCATAGCGTAGTACCTTCCGCCAACGGATGCGATTTTACCAAAAGAAAGTTGGTCCATTTTTTCTTGTAAACTTGATAGGAAACTTGCGCCACTTGTGGGAGAAACGTCCCTTCCATCTAAAAAGCAGTGAACGAAAACGTTGTCTAGACCGTTTTGTTTGGCCATTTCGATTAACGCAAAAAGGTGCGTTAAATGACTGTGAACGCCACCGTCCGACAACAAACCGTATACGTGAAGGGTTTTGTTTTCTCTTTTTACCCTTTCCATACACGAAAGCAATTCTTCGTTTTTATAAAAATCACCGTCTTTGATAGACTTAGTTATCCTTGTGAGTTCTTGGTAAACTATTCTACCTGCACCCATGTTTAAGTGCCCGACTTCAGAGTTGCCCATTTGCCCTTCGGGAAGACCAACGTCCATTCCACTTGCACCGATTTGTGTTGAAGGGTATTTCGACATAAGTTTGCATACCTGCTCACTACCCGCGCATTTTATTGCGTTACCGTTACACTCGGGGGTTATCCCGTAGCCATCCATTATCAATATACAATTAGGTTTTTTCATAACTAGTTCCTTTTGATACACAAAAGGGCTTTTTTCAAAGCCCTTTGCTTGTTTAATTAGTTTATTTATAATTTACGATAGACGCAAAATCTTCAGCTTTAAGCGCCGCGCCACCGATTAAACCACCGTCAATATTACGCATAGCCATAAGTTCTTTAGCGTTAGAAGGTTTCATGCTTCCGCCGTATTGTATGCGTAACGCCTTAGCAACGTCTGCACCGAAGGTTTTTCTAATAAGACTTCTAATGTAACCTATGGTCTTGTTAGCGTCTTCTGCGGTTGCGGTTTTACCCGTGCCGATTGCCCAAACGGGTTCGTAAGCGATAACTAAGTTAGTGAAATCGGTCACACCGTTTAAGCCTTCTAGTATTTGTTTCTTTAATACCTTTTTAGTCCTATTCTTTTCTCTTTCTTCTAAAGTTTCGCCAACGCAAACTATCGGTTTAAGGTCGTTCTTTAACGCTTGAAGTAAACGCATATTAACGGTTTTATCCGTTTCACCAAAATATTGACGACGTTCGCTGTGACCGATAATAACGTATTCAACGCCGATTTCTTTTAGCATTTCCGCCGAGATTTCACCGGTGAAAGCACCACTATCAGCCCATGCAACGTTTTCTGCGCCAAGTTTAATTTTGCTACCCGCAATTGCTTGTTTTGCTACCCACAAATCCGTGTAAGGAACGCAAATTACTACTTCGGGTTTGGATTTTGAAACAAGCGGTTTTAATTGATTGATAAGTTCTTCCGCTTGTTTTGCGGTTTTGTTCATTTTCCAGTTGCCTGCAATTATAGGTTTTCTCATTTCGTATCTCTCCGTTAATTTTTGATTATTTATCGTTTAAGCATTCAATACCGGGCAATTTTTTGCCTTCGAATAATTCTAACGAAGCACCGCCACCCGTTGAAATGTGTGACATTTTATCAGCAAAGCCAAGTTGGGTTACCGCTGCGGCAGAATCACCACCACCGATAATGGTTGTTGCGTCCGTTTCAGCAAGCGATTTTGCAACCGCAATAGTACCTTTTGCGAATATTGGGTTTTCGAATACGCCCATAGGTCCGTTCCAAATAACCGTCTTTGCGCTCTTTACAGCGTCAGCGTAAAGTTTAGCAGTTTTAGAACCGATATCAAGTCCCATTAAATCAGCAGGGATATTTTCGATATCGTATTCTTTGCAATCTACAACTGCATCGATTGGATTTGGGAATTCTTTAGTAGTATTAACGTCGATTGGAAGAAGAAGAGTTTTGCCAAGTTCTTCTGCCTTTTTCATCATTTCTTTACAGTAATCGATTTGTTCGTCGTCAACTAATGAAGTTCCAACTTCGTAGCCTTTTGCCTTTAAGAAGGTGTAAGCCATACCACCACCGATAACTAAAGTATCGCATTTTTCAAGAAGGTTAGAAATAACTTTTAATTTATCAGCAACCTTTGCACCACCCAAAATAGCAACGAATGGACGAACAGGGTTTTCTAAAGCGTCTGCCATAACAGACAATTCTTTTTCAATTAAGAATCCGCAAACTGCAGTGTCAACGAAACCGTATTCAGCGATAGCAGCGGTAGTTGCGTGTGAACGGTGAGCAGTACCGAAAGCGTCGTTTACGTAGATGTCGCAGTAAGAAGAAAGTTTTTTGCAGAGCGCTTCGTCTCTCTTTTCTTCGCCTTGTTCAAAACGAGTGTTTTCAAGTAAAACAACTTGTCCGTCTTGAATT
>CAJGCK010000061.1 GCA_904501795.1 uncultured Clostridia bacterium | reverse complement strand
TCTACGCTATATCCAGTAGGAATTTGCATTTTTATCAAATTCATTATGGACATAACGCAAAAAGAATATAATTATCCAAAAAGGATAAAAATAGTCCTTGCCTAATTTATTCAGTTGGTTTGGCATAATTAGTATATCATATATAAAAAGATTTATCAAGCAGTTTTTGTGGCTAAAAGAAAACTCGACTTGTGAAAAGTCGAGTTTTATAAAACATTCAGTTAAAATCCCTAAGAGTGACGCCCTAACGTTGGCTTTTTTATTTTAATAGGCGTTAAATAAAAAGAATAGACAATATTCTTGAAAAAAAGAGTTTGGCGTGGTAAAATAATAATATGAATAAGACAATAAAAAAAGTTGCGGTATTAGTTGCAACGGGTAGTGAAGAGATAGAAACTATAACCCCGGTCGACGTGTTGCGTCGTTCGGGCGCACAGTGTGACGTTGTCTCGGTTAGCGAGAGAGAAGTCGTTATGTCGCGTAACGTAAAGTTGGTTGCGGACAAACTTATTAGCGAAGTTGATTTGGGTGAGTACGACGGTATTGTAATCCCCGGCGGAATGCCAGGCGCGGTTAATATTTCAAACTGTGAAAAAGCAATTAAAGGAATAGGCAAGGCGTTAAGAGAGAACAAAAAGGTGTTTTCAATATGCGCTTCACCCGCGGTGGTTTTGGCAAAAAACGGTCTTTTGCCGTGCAACAAGGCAACTTGTTATCCCGCTCCTGAATTCATTAATTTAATCGGCAAAGATAAATATACTGGGTGCGACGTCGAAGTTTGCGGAAATATAGTAACGGCAAACGGCCCGACTTCCGCATTAGAGTTTTCTATAAAAATTTGTCAAGAAATGGGCTTGCCCGTAAACTTATAGGAATTAAGTATGAAAGATTTTGTTTATTCTACGCCGACGAAAGTTTATTTCGGTAGGGGTGCGCAATTAAAAATAGGCGAAGCGATTAAAGAAACTTCGGTTAGCAAAATAATGCTTCAGTACGGCAAAGGCAGTATAAAGAAAAGTGGGCTGTATCAACAAGTCGTAAATGCTATCAAAGCCGAAGGTATAGAAATAGTAGAAATGGGTGGTGTTGAGCCAAACCCCAAACTGTCTTTTGTTAGAAAAGCGATAAAACTTGCTAAAGACACGGGCGTGGAGTTAATTCTTGCCGTTGGCGGTGGTAGCGTAATAGACTCTTGTAAGTTTACGGCAATCGGCGCTACGACCGACGTTGACGTGTGGAAGTTCGTTACTGGTGAAGAAACGCCCAAGTCGGCACTCCCCGTGGGTTGTGTTTTGACCATTTCGGCGGCGGGCAGTGAAATGAGTAGTTCCGCCGTTATCACTAACGAAGAATTAAACGTTAAAAAGGGGCTAACTACCGAGTTTAATAGATGCGCCTTTGCGATATGCAATCCCGAGTTGACGTTTACTCTTCCCGAGTATCAAACTGCGTGCGGTGTAGTTGACATACTTTCTCACACGATGGAAAGATATTTTACCGTTTGTCCCGATACGCCACTTACCGATTCTATCGCTGAATCGATTATGAAAAACGTTGTCTCGGCAGGCAAGAAAGCGATTGAAGAGCCGAATAATTACGACGCTAGGGCAACGCTTATGTGGGCTTCTAGCCTATCACATAACGGGCTCACCGGCGCAGGTAGAGAAAACTATCTTGTCGTTCACCAAATTGAACACGCATTAAGCGGTGAGTTTGACCACGTAACTCATGGTGCGGGCTTGGCATTACTGTTTCCCGCTTGGGCAAAATACGTGTACGATAAAAATTTGCCTAGGTTCGTATCTTTTGCAAAAAACGTGTGGGGCGCAACGGGTAAGACGAATAGAGAAATTGCACTAAACGGAATAAACGCTATGCAAGAATTTTTTAAGGCTTTAAAAATGCCCTCGTCGTTAATAGATGTCGGCGTTACCGAAAAAGATTTTTTAAAGATAGCAAACAACTGCACGCGCAACGGCGCGCGCACGATAAAAAGTTACGTAAATTTAAATAACGAAGATATTATAAGCATACTGCATTTGTGCAAATAGGAGGCGCAAAAATGGAAAATTCACAACAAAAACCGCGCGAGAAGTTTTCTTCACGTTTAGGGTTTATATTAATTTCGGCGGGTTGCGCTATAGGGCTAGGCAACGTTTATAGGTTTCCTATAATAACTGGTGCTTACGGTGGTGCGTTATTCGTAATTTTTTACATATTCTTCTTGTTAATAATGGGTATTCCGATTATGACGGCGGAACTTGCAGTCGGTAGGGCTAGTAGAAGAAGTATTGCATCTTCCTTTCAAACGCTAGAAAAACCAGGACAAAAATGGCACTTGGCAAAATATCTAGGAATAGGCGGTAATTATTTATTAATGATGTTTTACACCTGTATTTCTAGTTGGATGATTATCTATTTTTTCAAGTTCTTGTTTGGTTCGGCAATTATAGAAAACGCCACGGCGGAGAATTTAGGCGTGCTATTTGAACAAACGATAACTAACACACCGCTTATATTACTTGCGACTTTCGGCGTAATTGTCGTGTGTTTTGGAATATGTTCTTTTGGACTTCAAAAGGGCGTAGAACGTGTTTCTAAAGTTATGATGGTGCTTTTATTCATTTTATTAATAGGGCTTGTAGTATATTGTTTAACGTTATCAGGCGCGGGCGCAGGATTGCAATTTTATTTAGTCCCTAATGTTGAAAGCATGCAAAAATCGGGAATTTTCACCATTATAACGGCGGCGATGGGGCAATCGTTCTTTTCTCTTAGCATAGGCATAGGCTCAATTTCAATTTTCGGTAGTTATATGGGCAACGATCGTAGACTTTTGGGTGAAACGGTGTCGATAATTAGCCTAGACACGTTCGTTGCGTTGATGTCGGGCTTGATCATTTTCCCAGCGTGCTTTACTTATAATAACGGTGTTACTGCGGACGCAGGTACGGTTGGTGCAGGCTTTTTGTTCACAACGTTAAGTTCGATTTTTAACAATATGCCAGGGGCGAGCGGAAGAATTATCGGCACGCTGTTCTTCTTGTTTATGATTTTCGCATCGCTATCAACGGTTATTGCCGTGTTTGAAAATATAATGTCGTTTTGGCTAGAAAAGACTAAACTTTCAAGAATAAAAATCGCATTAATCAACGTTTTGTTGGTAACTGCGCTCTCGCTTCCTGCGATTTTAGGACTTAGTGTATGGAGCAACGTTACCGTTCTCGGTAAAGGGATACTTGATTTAGAAGACTTCATAGTTAGCAATATCTTCTTGCCGTTAGGTAGCATAATATACGTGGTATTTTGTACTAGCAAATACGGCTGGGGTTGGGATAATTTCCATAAGCAAGTTAATATCGGTGAAAAGGGAATGCGTTTTCCAAAATGGTTGAGGGTGTATATGACCTACGTTTTACCGATAATAATATTGTTTTTATTAATAGTTTCGGTAATTTAATAGTAATTGGCGCTATCGCAAACGTGTTGTGTCGAACAAAAAGAAAAAAATTTAAAAAAAGGCTAAAAAGTAATTGACAATATTTTTAAATTTCGATATAATACATTAGCATTAAGCGAAAAGTTCGTTTAAGATATGGCGGCGTAGCTTAGTTGGTTATAGCGGCCGGTTCATACCCGGCAGGTCGTTGGTTCGAATCTGACCGCCGCTACCATTACAACAACTGGCGTATAGCGCCGATTACATACATGGCGAAACCGTTCGCCAAAACCAAGGCCCCTTGGTCAAGCGGTTAAGACACCACCCTTTCACGGTGGTAACATGGGTTCGATTCCCGTAGGGGTCACCAATCAAAGTAAAGACGAACCCGTTTCCTTTAGGAGACGGGTTCGCCTTTGTTTTTATGTTAAAAACAAAATAAGTTAATCTTTTTTGGTTAATTTAATACAATTTAACTGTTTTTGGTTAAAAAAGCAAAAATTAACCAAAAACGGTTGCAAAAATAATTTTAATGTGCTATATTGTTTATGGAGGTAAATCTATGGATAACTTCGCAACATTGATAATTGACATTAAAAACTCTAGAAAATTAACCTTAGAAGAACGTTATTCGGCACAACATAAACTATATGATATTGTTTTATTTATTAACGACATATACAAGGATGTATTGATAAGTAAAGTTGATTTTTCTGCTGGAGACTCTATTCAAGGGGTTTTTAAAAATTTAAGAAATGCGTTCAATGCTTATTTGTTTATAAGGAATTTGTTCTATCCATTTGAAATAAGGTGTGGGCTTGGCTATTCTTCAATAAACGACTACTTAAAAAGCGATTATAAAAACCTATCCACGAATATGTTAGATGGAGAAGCATACCACTTTGCGCAGTATGCATTAATGGAATGCAAAAAAAGGAATAAACAATTTTTACTTCTTTCCAACTCTGCAAAAGATGATATATTAGTTAATGAAATAATGAGCACAGTACAGATTTTCCTTAACGAACAAACTGCTAGCCAAGCAGATATATGCAATATGTTAAACCTTATTTATCCTATCAACTATCACAATTTAAACATAGATATTGATAGATATTGTAAATTTTTTATTCACATGTTAAACAATAATGTTTATAGATATAAAATATCTACTGATGAAAATTATTTATGCAGAGATGTAAATCAAGCAATTTATTTAGGGACAAGAAGAAATCAAATTGATGATCAGAACATGGATTATGATAACCGTGTTTTCTATGATGAAATTTTCCCTACGAGATTTGATTTTTTATTAGCAGATTTTTTAGGAACTTCAAGACAAAATATAACTAAAAGAAAAGAAACTGGGCATACCGAAGAAATAAGAAGACTTGAACTTTCTGTTATGTCCTATTTGGAAAACATATATGACAAGGGGATTTAAACATGAAAGTTTCACTAATGATGCTTATAATTTCTCATTTACTTGCAGATTTTTTCTTTCAATCAAATAGTTTGGTTGAAAAAAAGTCCAACAATATTAAATACCTTTTAATCCATGCCGTTATATATTTAGTTTTAATCCTATTGCCTTGTATGCTTTATGGAAAAGCTTTTCAAATCATATCAATATGTGTAGTTGTAGGTATTACTCATTTTATAGTTGATTTTTTGAAGATAAAAACTTGCAAAAACTTCAAAACAGACAAAGCTTCGTTTTGGATTTTTATAGTAGATCAATTGATTCATTTTGGGGTTTTGTTCATAGCTTCCTTTTTCTTAACTGATTTTAACATTATAGGAAATTTCTTTATAGAACAATATTCTTTTGCGGAAGCGATAATAGGCATTGATTTTCAGCGATTTCTTCTTCATTGTGCCATTTTCTTGATTATGTTTTCGCCTTCAGGTGTCTTTATTAAATTGTTTTTAATGTCATTGCCCAAGGAAAAAGCACAGACTGATAAACCTAATGAGTCCAAAGACCTAAAGATCGAGAAGTCAACAATACAAGCAGGGTCTGTTATAGGATATTTAGAGAGAGTAATAATTCTCGTTTTAGGGTTGTTAGGTCAATACGCTTCAATTGGTTTAGTATTAACGGCTAAATCAATTGCAAGATATAATAGAATATCAAATGAACCTGATTTTGCAGAGAGATATTTGGTAGGAACTTTGTTGAGTTTATTCATAGCAATAATCGGATTAATAATTTTAAAATAAGAAAAAAGCGGTGAGGAAATTAATCCCCACCGCTTTTTTACCGCCTCTTGCGGTCTAAAACTTCATATACAATGCTCCTATGATTACAACG
>CAJGCK010000060.1 GCA_904501795.1 uncultured Clostridia bacterium | reverse complement strand
CTACACTGTTTACTGCGTAAACAATATCACTTTTAGCCACAAGGCTAAAAATATAACTAAATTATTTAACTATTCTGTGGTAAAGATAAAGCCCACCATATTTCGCTTTTTGCGAAGTATAGTGGGCTAAAATTTTGTTATTACTTAAAAATCCCTATGTCTATTACAATTTTTAGAACGGGCTTTTTTATTATTTGGTTATCGTTATTTTATCTTTTCCACGCGGTTGGTCGGGATTGTACCCTTTTAGACAACTTATCTTACAAGCTAACATTTGAACGAAAAGTGAAAAGGCAAAAACCGAAAATTCTTCGGGCACGTTAAAGTTAAGAAAAGCGTCGTTACAACGGGCAAATCTACCCGTCAATATACAGTCGTTAGTAACTAATAACACCGGCGCTTTTAACGACAATACCTTTTCAACGCACTTTATTTGGTCGGCACGTATTATTGTTTGTATCTCGTCGTCCCCGTCGTTTTTAGCGCAACATATCATAACGGGCGTTTTCTCGTTAATTACCGCCAAAGGTCCGTGATAAAACTCACTTCCCGCATAGCCTTTTGCTTGCATGTAACAAGTTTCTTGGAATAGCAAAGATGCTTCTAATGCAATAGGATAAGTTAGCCCTCGTGAAATTATAAAGCCCGTTTCCGTGTCTTTATATTTACTCGCAAATTTATCGGTTATTTTATCTATTGCGGGTAAAACTTGTTCTATGTCTTTTTGTAGGTGCTTAATAAACATTTTTGAACTTTTATCGCCCGACAAACAGGTTACTAACCACAATAAAGTGAATAACTGAGCGTTAAAAGTTTTTGTGGCAACGAAACTATTTACTTCGCCACAATTTAGGTCTAAATGAAATTTTGCAGTTTTTGCAACGGGACTGTCTGGATTATTTGTGATGGCAACGGTAATCGAACCTTGTTCGTTCCCCTTTTTTATAACTTCCAAAACGTCTTCCGCAAGACCGCTTTGACTACAACCTAAAACTATACTGTTTGAATAGTTGATTTTCCCACGGTATAGCGTCAGTATACTCGGTGCGGATAGCCCCACAGTATAGTTGGTTAAAACTTCTGCCAAGTACTTAAAATAAGTGATTGCGTTATTACTTGATCCACGCGCCGCGGCAACGAAGTTTGTATTTCCGCTTTCTTTTATAGCCTTTACAAGTTGGGTCATTGTTTGACCGTTTTTTTCAATAATAGTGCCTATTATAGATGGAGTTTGGTTTATTTCTTGCCAAATAAACGTTTCTTTATAGTTCATACTCTCCCCCCCTTATCCATATTTTACCACCAACAACAAACCTTGTCAATATTCAATTATTTTATAAAATTCGTGCGTGTAGTATATTTATTTTCGGGCGCGGTTATTCCCGCTTTCTTACCCAAATCAATACATTTTAATAAATAAGACATATTCTCGCCAAGCATTTCCATTGTTTCTAAACCTTCAATATCTTGCTCCGCTTGATCGTAATTACTGCCGAAAAGCATATTCCAGTACTTTGAAGAGACTACGGGCATTCCGCTTATCATAAAATATTTGTTAATTTCATCTATGGTTGCAGTCGTTCCCGCTCTCCTCGCAACGGCAATAGCCGCGCCTACTTTTCCAGTAAATTTCTTCCTTGAATAAAATACTCTGTCTAAAATAGCCTTTAACGTTCCGTTCATTGACGCGTAGTAAACGGGCGTGCCTATAATTACTCCGTCCGCTTCTTCTATTTTCTCAATAAGCACGTTAACAACGTCATCTTTAACACACCTTCCCGTTTTTGCGCAACCACCACATACAACACAACCACTTACGTTTTCTTTTCCTACGGTTATAATCTCCGTTTCAATCTCGTTTTTATTTAGCACAGTACAAACAATGTCAAACGCGCGACGAGTAGTTCCTTTTTCGTGTGGGCTCCCATTAATTAATAATACTTTCATAATAAATCTCCTTTATTTAAGTTTATCACATTTGTTTTATAAATTAAATAGTTAAATTAAATTTTAACTGAAATTTTATTGAGAAAACAACCTTGTTTTTATTGACAAAACGTTTTTTATTATATATAATAGTTAAGCATTTGTGAATTAGGCGTAATGCTGCTATGGCTCAGCAGGTAGAGCACGTCCTTGGTAAGGACGAGGTCACCGGTTCGAATCCGGTTAGCAGCTCCATTAACAAAAGTCCCAAAAACTTGGGACTTTTTATTTTTTCACTGCTAACCTCCTAATGAAATATGGACGCGATTGCTAAACTCAATCGCTATTCCGTCGCTTTTGCTCCTTACGAATCCGCTTAGCAGCTCCATTAACAAAAGTCCCAAAAACTTGGGACTTTTTATTTTTTTACTGCTAACACACTAATAATTTTTGATTTTTTATAAAACATTTCAAAAAATGCTTTTTTGTTTTGTTTGATATATGATACAATGTTTTTATGAACGTTATGACTAACAATCTTACGTATTCTTATTTAGAGTACGAAAAGATGGATGAAAAAAACTTAAAAAGACATATCCACCCCACTTACGAAATCTTGTACGTTGTTGAAGGCGAACTTGAATACGTTATCGAAGACTGTCTTTACCGTTTAACTGCGGGAGACGTACTTTTGATAAAACCCGCTAAGTATCACTTCGTAAAAAACATTATTAAACTACCGTATAAAAGAGTATGCATTCAATTCTCGTCTAATTTTATTAAAAACAACGTGTTGCTAAACAAGGTTTTTGATAAATCTCAATACGCGAGAATACAACAAAATTCTTCAATAGATAATATCATTTGGTTAATCAATGCACTAACCGACGAGTCGCCTAACGATTATCACAAAATAATTTTAAAAAATCTTTTTCAACTACTATTAATCGCGTTAGATAACGCTAATTCAAACGATTATTATAATATTGGCAATGCTTCTATGAATGCAAGTTGCAAAAAGATTTTTAATTACGTAAACAAACATATTTTCAAAATTAAAAAATTAGAAGATTTGTCGGAAAAACTGTTTTTCTCTAAATCGTACATAAACCACGTTTTCAAAAAAGAATTAGGCATCGGCGTTATGCAATACGTTAGAAAAAAACGTATAATTTTAGCGCACAAAATGATTAGCGAAAATGATAAGAAATTAACAGACGTTTTTGCGCTTTGTGGATTTAAGAATTATCTTTCTTTTTATAGAACTTACGTTAAATATTTCGGCGAACCTCCATCTATTTTAAAGCATCAGATTTCTACTTCAAAAAAAGAAAATTCGCCCGTTAAACCTGCTAAAAAGTAAATATACTAATTAAAAAAACCTATCGCAAATTAGTGCGTCAGTAATAGGGATTATTACTGACGCACTAGTTATATTTGCCTAACGGCAAGTTATATTGCTAAAAGCAGTGATATTTTGCTACGCAAAGTTTTATTTTCCCTTTTCGGGAAAGTTGTGGCAAATATAATATAACTTTGACCACAGGTCAAAATATAACGCAAGAAACTTGCATATCACTTTTAGCCACGAGGCTAAAAATATAACTTAAATCTTTAATTTTTGTGGTAAAGATAAAGCCCACCATATTCCGCTTTTTGCGAAGTATAGTGGGCTACACTTTTGTTATTGCTTAAAAATCCCTATGTCTATTACAATTTTGCAGTGGTTTTATCTTATTTAATAAAGTTTTGTATCGGCGATAAATCTAGTTTATTAAATCTAGTTATAAACGACGCTAGGTTTTCGGCTATTATTTTAGCACCACCTTGGCTATTACTCTCGATATTTAATGGTAATAAGGGGTCGTGTAAAGATAATCTTAACAAGAACCACCCGTTTCCGTGTTTTTCGTCTAAATTAACTCTTACACCTTCGTAATTGTTAGGAACGAGTTCCCAACCGTTTGCAGTCTTTGCATATTCGGTCAACTGTTCTATCACCGATTGTCCGTAAGCCTTAAAGTCATCAAGTAAAATGTTCATTCTTAGTTCTACGCTTTCTTTCGGCTCTTTTAACGTTTCGATAAGAGATTGTAACGTGTAACCCATTTTCTTACCCCTAGCAAGCTCAATAAGTAGTTTGGTTACTAAATATGCACCGTCGTCAAGAAAATAGTTTTCTTTTAACGCGCCGTGACCCGAAGTTTCTATTGCGAGTTGGCTATCTTGCCCTAAACCGTTTAATCTTATTGATTCGTTTATTACGTTACGATAACCACGCTTAAACCTATGATGAACACCGCCCTTTTCTTCTATGAACTCTTTTAGTCCCGTAGAAGTTATTGAATCGGTAACGATAGTCGTTCCTGGATATTCTCTTAAAAGTATTGCCGATAACATAGCAATAATTCTGTTTCTATTAAGTTCGCTACCGTCCGAAAGAACTGCGCCTGCACGGTCAACGTCGGTATCGAAAATTATACCGAAATCGGCTTTGTTGTCAAGCACGGCTTTGGTTATACTCTCCATCGCTTGTTTATTCTCTGGGTTTGGAATATGGTTAGGGAAACTTCCGTCAGGGTCAAGATAAAGGCTTCCTTGGGTATCTGCTCCTAAAGGTTTAAGCACTTTATCAACGAAAAATCCACCCGCACCATTACCTGCGTCTACCACGATCTTAAAGCCTTTCAACGGTGCGTCTAGCCCTGTTTCTTTGCGAATTTTATCGGCAAGTATTTTTGAATAGGTATCCATAAACTCGCCTTTAATTAAACTTCCTTTAGCCAAAAGAGTTTTTTCATCCCCTTCCGCATAGGCTAAAATTTCTTTTATGTCTTTAGATTCTAAACCGCCGTCCTTAGTAAAAAACTTAAAGCCGTTTCTATTGAACGGTAAGTGGCTTGCGGTTATCATTACTGAACCATCGAAATTATAACCCTCGGTTACGGTTGACATAAACATAGCAGGAGTGCTTGCCATTTCAAAATCAGTTACGTTTATGCCCGATTCAACTAAAGCGTCGCATAAATAGCCACACAAAGTTTCGCCTGATAAACGCGAGTCCCTACCCACTGCAACACGCAAATCTTTTTTGCCCGTTTTTTTAATTAGCCATAGTGCAAAACCACGCGCTACGTCTTTACATACTTCTTCAGTTAAATTAACGTGTTGTCCTTCAATTCCTTCTAACGCAACGCCACGTATATCACTGCCGTTTTGTAACTTTTTGTAATCCATTTTTCTCTCCAAATACTTTAATATATTTTCAAAGGGAAAGCGTATTGACCCTCACCTTCAAATAACGTTTTATCTTCTAAGTCGGTTATTACGTATTTCGTAATCTTTCCGTCTTTCCACATAAAGTCCGCTTTTTTTGCGCCTTTAAGTCTTATTCCTTTGACTTCTCCACCCTTCTTCCATTGTTCCGGGAGATACGGCAACAAGATTATTTTGCCGTTTACAACGTCAGCAAGCATATCACACACACAAGAAACTAAACCTAAATTTCCGTCTATTTGGAAACAGTCGTAATACTTTCTACCGTGTTTGTCAAACAAGTTTTCCATAGTTTGATAAGCAACTTGTCTTTGCATATAATCGTACGCGAGATCTTTTAGATTGCATCTATTTAATAGTCCTATAGACCAAAGATTGCTCCAACCCGTAGCGCCACCACCATTGGTTAATCTTGTTTCTACTGATTTTTTGCAAGCTTTATAATAAGGGCTGTCTTCCTCTATAGTTTTATAGGGATATAAACCTAATAAATGCGAAAAGTGTCTGTGTCCCTTATCTATTTCTTCGTACTCTTTATCCCACTCTAATAAACGGCCGTCGCTTGCAATCGAAAGGGGTTTTAGTTTTTTAAGAGCAGTTTCATAGACGGTTGCGTCTTTACCCAAATCCTCACACACCGTTATCATATAATTTAGCGCGTCGCTTATAATTGT
>CAJGCK010000059.1 GCA_904501795.1 uncultured Clostridia bacterium | reverse complement strand
TGTATAATATAGGAAAGGAGGTTGAAATGGAGTATAACGAATTAATTTTAGATATGCTTAATCGCATTGTAAAACTTGAAAAAGAAGTAGAGCTTTTAAAAAAGGAAAAAATTTCAAGTGAAGTGATTTCAAAAGAAACGTTTGTTGAAGAGCGTACCGTACAACGAGATAAAACGAGATATATGTTTAACGGTAATGTATATCTAAAAAATAAACTTGTTTTAGCGGTGCTTAAAGATTACGTTTCAAAAAATCAAAACATAACGTGCAATGAGTTAAAAACGGATTTTGATAAGTCGTTGCAGGGTTCAATCGGTGTTGTAGAATACGAATATATTGCAAAACAGCGAAAGGATTATCAGGTTAGGTTTTTTGAAAAAGAAGATGAAATTTTACGATTGGTTGATGGAAATATGCTAGTTTGCTCACAATGGGGGATTTTGAATATATCTAATTTTATTAAAAGAGCAGAGCAATTGGGATACAAAATTGAACAAATCGCAAGAGAATAAAAAATCAAGGAGAAAATTTATGAAAAGTGGAGAAGTTATTCGGGTAAGAACAAACGCAGAATTATTAAATGAGTTGTTGGGGAAAAATTATGGCGCATGGATGAAGTCTGTATATGATTTGGAAGACAAACGAATTTGGATGATTCATATTGACAATAAAAAAAGAAATGATTGGAGAAATTATAAGAGAGGGGATGTTATTGTAGAAGAAAACATGCGTCCTGTTGATTTAACTGGTTTAAGGTCTGATGTTAGACACAATGTTGAAAGAATTGTTTTTTCAAAACATGACGGATATTTTATTTTTGAAGGGAAATATAGATATGATAAAGAAAAGAGCAGAGATAGTGAAATTCGTTATTGGGTAAAAGTGTCTGATGAATTTTAGTCATTTTGTTGTTCTACCCTATAAAAACAGGGCGATTTTAGAGATTTTGTTGTACTAACGCAAAATATCCCGTGTAGTTTTTCTACACGGGATATTTTTGATATGTGGGGAAAAGGGTGAGAACCCCTATGGTTCGTCCGTTAAATGACGGACAAAAAGGAAGGGCAAAGACTACATAGTTAAAAGCGCACTATATTTCGCTTTTAGCGAAGTACAGCGCGCTATATTTTTATTTAAAATTAGAATTTATTAGTATGATTTTTATTAATCTTCGATTCCTAAAAGATAATCTGCTGAAACACTTAAATAAAGCGCAATATCAACGATTGTTTTCATAGGAGGCTCGTTATTACCATTTAACCACTCTGAAAGTGTTGATTTTTGAACGCATAAATGCTTTGCAAGGTCAACCTGTTTTTTGTTTCGCATCTTTAATTCTTGCTTAACTCTTTCACCAAATATTTTCATTTAACACCCCTTATAATTCATATTATATGAACAATTTTTAGCAAATACTTGACAGTTCATAATATATGAACTATATTTTTATTGAGGTGAATTACGATAAACAAAATCCAAGAATTAATTAGAAAAGGTGCAGAAGATAAAGAAATTGAACATAATATAAGAAGAAACGTCGAAATTGTAAGTGTTATAAAGCAATTTATTCCTTATGAAAACGATAATAAATTTAAAGAAATGCTAGACAACTATGAAAAACTTATAAACAAATATTCAAAATATGCTTATCTGTTAGGCTTTACAAGGGCTATTTACGAAAAGGAGTTAACTAATTTATAGCCTTAATTTTTTGAAAAAAGCGCGCTAAATATCGCTTTTAGTAAAGTATAGTGCGCTATTTATATATGACAAAAATCTCTAATTGAAGAGCGAATAAGATGTTTTTTATTGATTAAAACGTTAAGGGATTGACAGATTTTTTTCGAGTGATATAATTAAAGAAAAACTATAGGTGGGTTATGATACTTTCAACACATACGTTAACTGTTTACGGGCATTTTGATATAAAAGAAACGTTTGACAAAATTGCAAAAGCAGGATTTGCAGGTGTGGACTTTAATTTTGACGCTGGAGATTTTTGTTTAATTAACGACAAACAATATTTTTTAGATTTAAGAAAATATGCCGAAGACAAGGGCTTAACAATCCATATGGCGCACGCGCCGTGGCCTTCAAGTTTTAATAATGAAGAAGAAACTGAAGAAGCGTTTGTTAAAATAGTTCAAGCAATCAAAAACGCTTCCTATTTAGGCGCAAAAATGATTGTCGTTCATCCATTTTTTCATTTAGACCCTACGATTGAAGGGAATATGGAAAAAATGTTTGATTTAAATGTTGAGTTTTTTAAAAAACTAGCACCGTACGCAAAAGAATATAACGTTAAAATCGCTATAGAGAATATCGGTGCTAAAACGGCATGTTCTACACCCGAAATGATGAACGAAATTTACGACACGTTGAACGACCCCATTTTTACTATTTGTGTTGACACGGGGCACTTTTTTCGAATAAATATAGAGCCGGCAGAAGCTGTTATTAAGATAGGGAAAAGGCTAGTAAACGGTTGTTTGCACGTTCAAGATACCGTTCCGCCGTTAGATATGCACACACTTCCGTTTTATGGTAAAATCAACTGGGAAGAGATGATGAAAGCGCTTGCCGAGATAGGTTATGAAGGCGAACTCAATTTAGAAACATTTAAGTTTCTTAAAGACTTGCCAAAACAAGTTATGCCAAGCGCCCTAGAATATATGGCTAGTGTTGGCAACTATTTAATCGAAAGATTTGAGTATTATAAAAACGAAAAAAACTAAAATGATAAAAGAGATAAACCGATTTAACGGTTTATCTCTTTATTTTTAGCGTGTTTTTACTTGTAATTTAAAATTACGCTTGACAATGATTATCCTTTGCTATTAGAATAATTAAGTATTGTTTTAAAGGTGAAGTATGCTTAAACTTAGTGGAATTAAAAAAGTATATAAAACCAAATCCGGCGAAGTCGTTGCCTTAAACGAAGTTGATTTAACTTTGCCCGAAAAAGGCATGGTTTTTATTTCGGGTAAAAGCGGTAGCGGAAAGACTACTTTGCTTAATATAATCGGCGGTTTAGACGGTTGTAACAGCGGTGAAATTTCACTATACGGCAAGTCGTTTAAGGACTTTACGCAAGCCGATTACGATGATTATAGAAACACTTTCGTGGGTTTTATTTTCCAAGAGTATAACTTGCTTTCCGAGTATAGTGTTCAAAAGAACATAGAAATGGCGCTCGAACTTCAAGGCAGGTCTTTTTCTAGCGAAGAAATTCTTGCGCTTTTAAGAAGCGTTGGGATAGAAGACGAGCGGAATAGAAAGGTTAGCGAACTTTCGGGCGGGCAACGGCAAAGGGTGGCTATTGCAAGAGCCCTAGTTAAAAACCCAAGCATTATTATGGCGGACGAGCCGACGGGCGCGCTAGACAGTAACACGGGTGCGCAAGTGTTGGGGATATTGAAAGAACTTTCCAAAGAAAAACTAGTTATAGTAGTTTCTCACGACCAAGAATTTGCTAATCTATACGCCGACAGAATAATAACGATGGTTGACGGAACGGTTAGTGAAGACGTTACTTTTTTCCACCGTGAAATAGACGGCAACGTCGCTGACGGCGATAATGCTCTAATGATTAGAGAAGGCGCTTTGTTGACCGATAATGAGCTTAAAAGGGTAGCGGAAAGCGTAAAGGATAGAAAGAAAATTGAAGTTATAACCGACTTATTTTTTAGAAAAGCCGAAAAAACCGAGTCCAAAAAGATTGCCGTTGCCGAGAAAAACGTCACTTTAACTAAGAGCAAAATGAAACTGAAAAGCGCAATTTTTCTTGGGCTAAACTCGTTAAAGGTAAAACCTGTGCGCCTAGTTTTCACTATACTGTTATCAGTAATTGCGCTTGCCGTTTTCGGCTTATTCGACACGGTTGCGCACTTTAACACAGCAAAAGTGGTGAACAACCTACTCAAAAACACGTCGTCGGTTATTTCGCTTTACGGCGAGTATATAGTGGACTATCCTACGGACGATAAGTACGACGTAAAATTTTCAAGTGAATACGTAAACGAGTTTGCCTCGTCTACTAGGCTCAAGACCAAAGGAGTATACGATTTTTTTGCCAACTCTAGCGGTAACGTAAGCACGTCTATGAGTATTTTAGAATGGATAAATAAACCTTTAAGCGTTGGCAAGAATTATTATTCCACCGATTTTAACGGATATATAGAATTCTCGCCCGAAGAGATAGATGGCAAAAAGATAGGCTCGCTCGGTTACGAATTGTACGCAGGCGTTTATCCTGTGCTTTATTATGACGAGGATGTTCCAAGTGAAGACAGTATGAAACATATCGCCATATCTAGATACACCGCTCAATCGATTATGCGAGTTCTAAACGGTGAAAAGTTTTGCGACAAAGAAATTAAAAAAGAAGAAGACTTACTAGACACGCAAATAACCGTAGACAAGCAAAAGCGGACTATCGTAGGCATAATAGATTGTGGGGACATAGACGAAAAGTTTAACAAACTAAAAGATATTTCTTCCGTTCCACCCGATTTAAAAGACCTAAACGAAGAGTTTAAAACGTTTATAGGCTCGGGTGCGCATAAGTGCATATTTGCACCTTACGGATTGTTAAAAGAAACTAATAATACATGCACCGTTTCTTCCGTTTTCTACGGTGGCGACGCAGAGTGGGAGATGTCTACCACTCAAAACAAAGAAAGACAGTGTTACGAATACGTTTATTCTGCAGAAGGTCGCACTAACCAACAAGTGTTGCTGTTTAACGGCGATAATGCTAATGAAAACGTTGCGATAGCCGATGACCAAGTGCTTATTCATGTCGGAAACATAAAAACGTTGTTCGATAAAGAGTATTTAGGGTTATCAAGCGTAGATAAAATGGCGTTCGACAACAGCATAAACGTTTTATCTTCTAAGACGCTATCAATAGACAGTAAAATTTCGGCTTTAGAAGATATAGTTGCGCTATTGAAGTTGAACGAAAACGAAAAAACTTTTTCTCTTACGAAAACGAGTGACCATACTCTCAAAAAGATTACAAAGCAAGTAAAGGTCGTGGGAGTATACGTTAACGTAGACGTGGATAGGACTATTTCAACTAATAACGTACGGCTTATGATGAACGAAAACTGTATGAAAGAATACGATATTTTCGCAGAACAAGGCAATTTTTCAAGGCTGATTGTGGACACTAACGGCAACCCCACGGGATTGAGAGCGCTTGCTACGGTGATGGCTTCAACTAGCGGTCTAACGCTTGGTTGGTATAGAAATTCCGCGTTAAACACTATCCGTTATAACGAGCCTATCATACGTCAAGGCGCGAACCTGTTTTTATACGTCGCAATTGTGCTTGCGTGTATTTCGGTGTTTATGATATTTAATTATATCTCAACGAGTATTGCTAACAAACGGCAAAACATAGGCGTTTTACGTGGGCTTGGTGCACGCGGAAAGGACGTGTTGCTAATGTTTTTAAGCGAAAGTTTTATTATCGGCATAATAAACGCTATACTTGCAATAGGTTTAACCGTGGTTGGATGCGTGCTAGTTAACGCTTATATTGCAACGGTTATGAGTATAAATATTCCTTTTGCTCTATTCGGTGTTCGCCAAGGCGTGATAATAGCGCTATTGAGTTTAGTAACTTCACTGTTGTCTTCTTGGCTTCCTATTATAAAGATTTCAAAAGAAAAACCAGTTGATTTGATAAGAAGATAGTAATCGAAGGGTAAACGGTTAAACAAATAAAAAAATCCATCGACAAAGGGCGTGTCCCGTAGGGATATTAATTTAAAATAAAAGTGTAGCCCACTATACTTCGCAAAAAGCGAAATATGGTGGGCTTTATCTTTACCACAAAAGATTAAGTTTTAATAAGTTTAGCCGAGCGTAGCGAACGCCAACGACTTTAGTCGTTTTATTTTTAGCCTTGTGGCTAAAAGTGATATGCAAGTATCTTGCGTTATATTTTGACCTGTGGTCAAAGTTATATTATATTTGCCATAACTTACCCTATGGGTAAATAT
>CAJGCK010000058.1 GCA_904501795.1 uncultured Clostridia bacterium | reverse complement strand
TTCCCCTGCGGTACGTATGAAAACATACAACGCGTGCTGTTGTTTAGTTCGACCTTTCCGTCTTGCGTTTGTAAATAAATTTCGCCTTTATCCGGCGGATACACGCCTAGCATAAGTTTTATAAGCGTACTCTTTCCTATACCCGAAATACCCGTTATAGCAACGAAATCGCCTTTATTTAAAACGAGCGAACTGTCTATCAAAACTTGGTCTCTCCCGTAGGAAAAACTTATTCCGTCAAACACTATCTTCTCGGTTTTAGAATACAATTCTTCACCGTTAAATAAAACTTCTTTAGGCTCGTCTTCCAAATTCTCGAGTTCTATCAGTCGCTCGGCAGAAGATAGCATAGCGTAGTATTTGGGGAAAACGCTTGACAAGGACATGAACGGTACTTGAACGTTATTAACTAATTGCAATACCGCCGATAACGCGCCGTAGGTCATAACCCCGTATAGCATTTTGAAAGCACCGTATATTAGAGCAAAAAGATACCCCGCGGAAAATATTAGGTTGTGAGTTGCGTGGCCTAATACCGCGTATACGTTACGTTTCATACGAATTTTATAATTCTTTTCCTGAAGGTTATTGCTTTCTTTTTCAATTTTATCGTTAACCGAAAAAACTTTTATTGCCAAAAGATTTTCTAGGCTCTCTTGCATGAAAGAACGAGTTTTTCCGTCGCTTTCTTGCACTTTTTTATGCAAAGATTTTAACTTGCCACGAAGAAGCCCTACAACAGAAAAAACGAGCAGTCCCGCAACGGAGAAGGCAACGGCAAACACCCAGTCTAACATTATTAGCGCAACTACAGCCGAAACTAGCCTTGTCACCGCGCCGACGATAGATGGAACTATACTCGTAACCCCGTCGGTCACCACGCTAACGTCACTATTTAAACGGTTCATAAGTTCGCCACTGTGATATTTTTGCGTGCTACTTATTCGTTTATGAAGCAAATGGTTAAAAATATCCGTCTTAAACAATATATCTAGACGATAACGAATATTTTCACTTAAACTGCTTACGATAATGCGGAAAACGAACTGGAGTAAAACGATACTTATCAAAAAAATCGCGCCTATCGTTACCGAAGAAATATCGCTATGCTCCGCGCCTTCTATAACTTTTTTTATGGCAAATGCAAAAAACACGGTGAGTAACGACAATATTACGTTGGCTAGGATAAGAAAAACCATCTTTAAAGTTTGGTTTTTTGATTTTTTCATTATCCACTTTAACGCGCTGTGTTCGGACATTTTTACTCCTAAAGTTTTTTAATTATTTTACCACATTTTTATAAAAATGTAAAGCATAAAAAAATTTACTTTAAGACTTTTTATTGAAATAAATTGCGTTTTGTGCTAAAATATGAGTATGAAGCGATTAGTGTTTAATTATAGCGATTTTATTGTTTCGGCGGAAGACTTTTTTTATTCCGTTAAATATCCTTTGTTGGTGCTTTTTTTAACCCTTCTTTTTTGGACTACCGGTTGGGTTTTTTCGGGCTTTTTAACTTTCGTTTTAATCGCTTGCTTTATTTTAATCAATTTTGAAGATTTATCACTTTTAATATCGCTCTTGCTATCAATTCTTTTTTTGCCAAACGATTTATCTTATTTTACAAGCCCGCTTTTTTATCTAGTATTTGTGCCGGCTGGGGTTTGTTTAGTTTATCATTTCATAAAATTTAAACCGCGCAAAATATTTTTAGGTAAAATGGTTAAACCCCTTATATTTATCTTTTTAACCATGCTTTTAGGCGGAATAACCAGCGCAAATGCTAGTCAAAACTATTCTTACGGGCTACCGCAAATTTTAGAAATAGGCGCGGGTATGTTCGTTATTTATTTCGTTTTATCCCAGGGCTTTTTACCTAAAAAAGATATCAACGCCCACGATTATTTTATGAGGATTGTGTTGTGCGCAGGGCTTGTTCCCGTTTTTGAACTATATTTTTGCGCCGTTCTTAAAATTAACGCCGTTAACGGAACTCTAAGCTACAACAACATTGGTTGGGGTGACAAGAATTTTATAGGCTATATACTTCTTATAATAATTCCCATTGTTTTCTATTTTATTACTCGCTCTAAAAATATTTTGCCGTCTTTTGCGCTTTTGGTTTTTTTAATTTTTTCTACCATTTTTAGCAGATGCGACGGGGCTATCGGTATTCTAGTTTTATCTTCGCCCGTGCTTTGCTTTTTCACCTTTAAGCACTTAAACAAAACCAACAAAAATTTGTTTTTGTGTTTAAGTTTGCTCGTCTTAACCATAGGTGGCGGAATTACCGTTTACAAGGCTTTTACTGAACCTTCGTTTTTAAGATACGCTTATAGAAGATTTTTAGAAACGGATGTTCGCGACTTCCTTTATATAACCGCGTTTAACGTGTTTAAAGAATTTCCTATCTTTGGTGGCGGTGTTTTCTTGCCCGCGATGAAAGTTTATGAAAATTTAGTAAACTATCACTCTTCGTTTTTCCACGTTGTCGCGACGACGGGTATTTTGGGTCTTTTTGCTTACGTGTATTTAACGGTTAACCGAGTAAGAATATTTACCGCAAAAAACACGCCGTTTAACCTATTTATTTTTATTTCGTATTTACTATTCTTTTGCTATGCTAGCATAGACTGCGGTGAATTCTTGATAGTGGTTATTTTTATAAACGTTTGCTCTTTAGCAGTGGAGCAAATGCGGTATACCGACACTCTTCCGCTAAGCAAAAAAATAACCCCACTCGTTTTTTAAAAACGAGCGGGGATTTTTATTTTAATTAATCGTATATTTGCATAAACGGATATACGTATTCACAACGATTTTTCGCCGTGATTTTCGTTGCTTTTTCTTTTTTAGAAAAATAATAAACGCTCTCTTCGGGCATAACCCTTCTCGTTAGAGTGGGTAATTTTTCTAAATATAGTAAATCGCCTTCTTCTATTTCACCTTTAAGCCCGTTCAAATTTATTATCACCGAAACGGGAATAGAAAACTTGTTAGACAACGAACAAACTGAGTCGCCCGATTGCACTCTGTAAAAAAACTTTTTCATACGCATATTATATTTGGATTTGTTTTCGAATAGAATATAGCGTATATTTTTTTACGGAGTTTTTATGAGAAAATTTTTCAAAACCGTGGCGGTTGTAACCGTTTTTTCAATAAGCGAAAAGTTTTTAGGGTTTTTATACCGCATATTTTTATCACGCTCTATCGGTGCGGAAGGGCTAGGTCTTTACCAAGTAACACTATCCGTTTTCGGTTTAATATTAACCATTATTTGTTCGGGTACGCCTATCACCGTCTCTCGACTGATGACCAAGTATAAAGCAGAAGGGCAACGAAACAAGGTTAACGCCGTGATTTCCGCAGGAATTACTTCTACGCTTGCGCTTGCTATTCCCACGGTTATAATATTTTTTCTACTTAAAAACAACCTTTCTTTTATATTCGCCGATGATAGATGTGCGTCGTTATTTATAATTTTGTTACCGGGACTAGTTTTTACTTCCGTTTATTCGGTACTGCGCGGGGTGTTCTGGGGCAATAAAGATTTCTTGCCGTACAGCATTATAGAACTTTTAGAAGAAGCGGTCATGATTATTGCTGGCGTAATTTTAGTTAGCCATGCTTCGAACGCGTTTATGGGCGCGTTTTACGCTAGCGTTGCCGTGGTTATCTCGTTTGTGTTCTCTTTTTCGCTTGCGCTAATCGTTTTCTTTATAAGAAAAAACAAGATAGTCAACCCCAAAAGCCAGTTAAAACCTTTGCTATCTTCCGCCCTTCCCGTTACCGCTATGCGCACTGCCAACTCGCTCATAATGTCTTTAGTTTCTATTATCTTACCGCTAAGACTAATAAGCGCGGGCTACACTGAATCTCAAACAATGAGTATTTTCGGCTCGGCTATGGGGCAATCCATTCCCTTATTATTTATTCCAACCACGCTAATCGGCTCGTTTACGTTGGTGCTTATTCCCGAAATGGCGGAAAATTTCTACAAGAAAAACTACGCTTTTCTTAAACGCGATATTGAAAAGGCTCTTAAATTCGCATCATTAGTCTCTTGCCTTTTTATTCCGCTTTTCTTCGTTTGCGGTGAAGAAATAGGCATTCTAGTTTTTAACAACCACGAAAGCGGAAAATATCTTTCAGTATCAGCTTTTTTGATGCTTTTTATGAGCCTTTCTAATATCTCAACAAGCATGCTAAATTCAATAGGCTTAGAAGTAAAAACTCTCACCTTTTTTATAATTAGTGCCGTTTTTATGCTTTTGTGTATTTATTTCCTACCCGCAGTAATGGGAGTTTATTCGTTGCTAGTCGGCTTTACTTTTGTCTTCGGGCTTACCACCGTGCTTAACTTATTTTTACTTAACAAATATAGCAAAATTAAACCAAAATACGTGCGATTTATATTCTATTCCATAGGTTTTTCACTGCCGACTATTCTCTTTAGCGCACTTCTAAAAAACCTTATTCTTTCAACGTTTGGGCTGTTCTTTTCCGTTCTTACCGTGGGAATTTGCTCTTTCGCCTTTTCTATCCTTTTGTACCTTTGTTTCAACGTGGTAAACGTTTCAGCCTTTGCTAAAACGTTTAAGGCGTTAACTAAAAAAAGAAAAGCCGTTAATACGTAACGGCTTTTTATTTTATTTGCTTTTGTAATACAACATACAATGACAATAACCTTCAAACTCTGGGTCGGCTATTTGGTCGCGGAACTCTTTACACATGCACTTGTTCTCTTCCGTGCGTTCACGCCTACAAGGGCAATAGCCACCCGTTCTCTCTAAACCATCTTTTATCATTCTAACGGCTTCTTTGTCTTGATTAAGCGATATTTTCATCATCTCTCTCCTTTTTATTTACAAAATTGAAATCGTTTTTAGGCAGAACTCTAGATAACGTGCATATCAAAAAATACGATATAACCGCGTTAGCTAACATCATTAAAAGTTTGCCTGGAAGCATAGCCAAACTTAACGCCATAGTAGTATATTTAGGATACATAAGCGCGTATGCAAGCGTGTTTATAAGGAAACTGCAAATGAGCGAAGTCAACAAAAAACAAACTATAAGTTTTATTATATCTTTTCCCCTAAAATACGAAAAGGCTATGCCTGGAATAAGTCCAAGTAGCCCCGTTCCTATTGCAATAATAGGATTATAGGGACCTTTTGGACAAATTATACCACCTATTAGGTCGCCGATAAAACAAACCACGAACGCGGGGCCCGCGCCGAGCAAGTAGCCTGCAACTAAACCCACCGTTGCAACAAGCGATAATTGAAGCGACGGATTTATTGGAATATCAAAAATGTTTGCCACAGCGGAGAAAGAAGATAAAATTGCGATATATACTAGTTTTTTTGTGTCAGTTAAGTTGTTCCTTTTAGGCTGTTTCTTGATAAAAAACAAACATATAATAATCGTTAGAACAACCGTTAATATCACGTAGTAATACCACTTTGTCACTACCGTTTTGAATATGTAAGAAAAATCAAAAGACTTTTCAAACGAAGGTGCTAAAAGTAAAATAGGCATAAAAAAATCTCCCAAAACAATTTTAGAGAGACCGATAAAATTATTGCGAGAACGCAAAAAATAATAGCGGACGCGTAAAGACACCGCAGGAAAACCCTTTCGTTTGCAAACGACATCCCATTTTGCAACACTTTACGCATCTTTACTACTCTATATCAACATAATAACAAAAAGCATTTTTTAAGTCAAGCATTTGGTATAAATATCATATTTTTACTCATTATGATAATATGTTAGTTACTCTCGTTAGAACGGTTATAATATTTTTTACACTAATTGTAGTTATGCGGTTGATGGGAAAGCGCCAAATAGGCGAAATGCAACCGTTTGAATTTATTGTAACGCTTATTATCGCCGACCTTGCGTGCATACCTATGGCGGACGTTTCTATTCCGCTTATCTACGGGTTAGTTGCTATTTTGGGACTATTTATTCTACACCAAACGCTTTCTATATTAGAACAAACGGGCAACTTTTTTAAGTTTGTTATCTCGGGAAAACCTAGCATAGTCATCAATAAAAACGGTGTGGACTTAAAACAGTTAAAGAAAAACAATTTGAACGTTTCAGACTTAATGGATTCTATGCGCTCGCTAGGATATTTTTCGTTAGACGACGTGGATTACGCAATATTCGAGTCTAACGGAAAACTTTCCACCTTAGAAAAAACGGATAAGGAAAGTGAAAACAATTCTTTCCCTGTGCTTATAATCGTCGACAAAAAACCAGTTAACGACAACCTTAACAAAATTTCGGTTAAAAAAGACGAGCTTTTGAATTTTTTGAAAAAACAAAAAACTAGACTTGATAAGGTAGAAGTTCTTACCGTGGACGGCAACGGAAGGGCGTATATCAAAGAAAAAAACAAAAAATATTCGGTGGTTAGTTTCCCCTTAAAAGAAGGTATTACGTGGTAAAAAGCATTGTTTCTATATTGATTTCGGCGTGCATTTTATTGTTTGGGGTAGTTTTTGAAAACAAGTATATAAACCAAACTTTTTTTGATATGCACACGGCGTTTTGCACGGTGAAAGTTAAAATTGACGACAACACCGCTAAAGAAGACGACGTTATAGCCGTTCAAAAATTGTGGCTTAATAAGAAAAAAT
>CAJGCK010000057.1 GCA_904501795.1 uncultured Clostridia bacterium | reverse complement strand
TATTCTTATCGCAGTTGTTAAGGGTAAAGACGTAACCAAAGAAGGCATCAACGAAGCTATGAAAGCTCAAGCAACCGAATCTTTCGGCTACAACACCGATGAAATCGTTTCTTCTGACGTTATCGGTATGAGATACGGCTCACTTTTCGATGCTACTCAAACGATGGTTTCTAAAATTGACGACGATACTTATCAAGTACAAGTTGTTTCTTGGTACGACAACGAAAACTCTTACACTAGCCAAATGGTTAGAACCATTAAATATTTCTCTGAAATCTAATAAGAAATTATTTAATACGAACGCACGGCAAAAAAGCCGTGCGTTTATTTTTTAATCTAAAAATTAAAAGACGACTACTTTGCGAGCCGTCTTTTTTCGTCAAAAAGGTTTTACGGTTAGTTTTGAGTGTTGTTACAAAAGCACCCTAAAAGCGAGTTAGAAGCGCCCGTTGATAACAACGCGAGTAATAACAACAGTTGAGTTGTGTTTATAGTGTTATTGTTTAGTAATAAAAACAACAGCGCTATTAAAACGATATTATTCGAGTTCATTTTTTACCCCCTTTTTGTCAAGAAAAAATATAATACCAAAAATAACGATTTTTTTCTTAAAAACAAATTCGTTAAATTTTGTTATTATGTATGTACAATCATTATATGCAAGGAGAATAAAAAAAATGAAAGAAGTTTTATTAGACAAAAGATTGCAAACTATGGTGAAAGAATACGTTCCACAAGGCGAAATTTTAGATGATTTGGTGTGTTTCTTTTCAATATTTTCCGACTACACCAGACTAAAAATGATATCCGCTTTAGCCATCACGGAAATGTGTGTTTCGGACATGGCGACACTACTTAAAATGAACCAAACCACCGTTTCTCACCAACTACGTCTACTGAAAAATTTAAACGCAGTTAAAACTAAGCGTCAGGGCAAGGTTATTTTTTATTCGTTGCGTAACGAAACCTTAAACGACGTACTTTTAAAAGGCGTGGAATTTTTAGGTTATTAGCGCTTGTAAATTGAACTAAAATGGGTTATAATAAACTAATGAACGTTTTAAGAGAAAAGTTATCGCTTTTGCCGGACAAGCCAGGCGTTTACGTTATGCTAGACAAGAACGGGCAAATAATCTACGTCGGCAAAGCCAAAAACTTAAAAAACCGTGTTAGGCAGTATTTTTTCTCGTCGCAAAAGTCCGAAAAGGTTATGGCGATGGTATCTAATATTGCGGACTTTTATTATATAATCGTTCCCACGGAGATAGACGCGCTTTCTCTAGAAAACAACTTAATAAAAAAGCACAAACCACGGTACAACGTTTTATTGAAAGACGATAAAACTTACCCGTATATAAAGGTAAATTTAAAGGAAGAATTTCCTACTTTTACAATCACGCGCAAGTTAAAAAAAGACGGGGCTAAATATTTTGGTCCGTATATGGGCGGTGTGAACGCAAATTCGGTGTTAGAAATAATAAATCTTGTGTTCAAAATTCGCCCTTGTCAAATAAAGATAGGCGAAAATTCTAACAAAAAACCCTGTCTTAACTATCATCTAAAAAAATGTTTTGCGCCGTGCGCTGGAACTGTTGATAAAAAAGAGTATAGAGCAAACGTTTTATCTGCTATCGAGTTTTTGAGCGGTGACATCGTTACGACCGAAAAACTTTTAAAGGAAAAAATGTACTCGGCAAGCGAGAAACAAGAGTTTGAACTTGCAATAAAATACAAAGAGAAATTAGACGGGATAGAAAAAATAAAAATCAAGCGTATTACTTCGCTTAACAGGTATTTAAGCGCCGATATAATAGGCGTGGCGTCTAACGGAATATATACTGCGGTAACCCTAACCGTAGTGCGCCAAGGCAGAATGCTTGGGGCTAAAAACTATTCATTTTCGTGTATAGACGAAACGGTAGAAGAAACGGCACGTGCTTTCGTTTTAAGCTACTATCAAAAAAACGGGGATTTTCCTGAAGAGATAATAACTTCGTTTGCGGTTAAAGAAGGGGAAGTTATACAAGATTATTTTAGGAAAAATTTTGAAAAAACGGTTAAGTTCGTAATAGCAAAGCAAGGGGCTAAAAAACAACTTGCCACCCTTGCTGAAATAAACGCTAAAGAACATTTAGAAACGGTGGTTAACAAAATAAACCACAAGAATGAAATGACGCATTTATCTTGCGAGCGTTTGCAAAAAATTCTAAAATTAAATAATTATCCAAAGCGTATGGAATGTTACGATATTAGTAACGTAAGCGGTGTGGATAAAGTGGGAAGTATGGTGGTTTTCATTGACGGTGAAGCCAGCAAAGAAGATTATAGGGTTTTCAAAATAAAAACCGTGCAAGGCGCAGATGATTTTAAGAGTTTGCAAGAAGTGTTGTCGCGTAGACTAGAAAGGCTTAAAACCGACGCGGAAAAGTTTCCTAAACCCGACCTTGTAGTAATAGACGGTGGAAAGGGGCAGTTGTCTTCGGTAAAAGAAGTGTTTGATAAAAACGGTATTACCGATATAGATTTAATATCGCTTGCTGAAAGGGAAGAAGAAATATTTTTGCCGGGCATATCACAACCCGTAGTGCTTGCTAAAAGCGATTATTCGTTAAGGCTTTTGCAACGCATTAGAGACGAGGCGCACCGTTTTGCGCTAAACTATCATAGAAATTTAAGAAGTAAACGCGCGTTAAGTTCCGTGCTCGATAAAGTTTCGGGGCTAGGGAAAATAAAAAGGCTTGCGCTCATAGAACGCTTTAAGGACGTGGGTAATATCGCAACCGCAACGGTTAAGGAATTAACTGAAGTTAACGGCATAGGCGAAAATCTTGCGAAACGAATAATTTCAACGCTAACTGAAGAAGGAATAAGATGAAATACAAATTATTTATAAGCGATTTCGACGGTACGCTTGGCAAAGCGCCGGGCTACGTTGCAAACGAAGATTTAATAGCAATAAAAGAGTACGAAGAAAAGGGCGGAATTTTCGCTATATGCACGGGTAGAATGTTTTGTTCGATACAAAGCATTTGCAATCAATACGGCTTAGACGGAGTGGTTGCGTCCTATCAAGGCGCGATGATAAAACACACCAAAACGGGTGAAACGCTGTTTAATGGTGGGTTAGATAAAGAAACTACTCTTGAAATAACTCAGTCGTTTTTAGATGAAGGATTACAAACGGTTGTAGATATAGAAGACGTTTTGTACTATCAAAAACAGGACGCCTATATAGAGTTTTATGAAAAGGCATGCAAAGTTAAAGGCGTGCTTGTTCCCGATCTAATAGAATTCGTTAAAAAGGCAAAAGGTCAGGTGTCTAAAGTTTGCGCAATTTGTGATGAAGAAGTAAGCAAACGCTTAACGCCTATATACAACGATAGATATAAAGGCAAAAAAATGATATTTAACAACGGGTCTAATAGGCTAATTGAAGCGATAAATCCCAAGTGTTCTAAGAATTTTGCCGTAAGATTTTTAGCCGATTACTATAAAATTCCGTTAGACCAAGTTATAGTGGTGGGCGATAGCACGAACGATAAAGAAATGGTATCAGGCCCGTGGTACAGCGTTGCGGTTGGCGATGGTAGTGAACAATTGAAAGATATGGTTAACGAAGTTACCGTTGATTTTAAGGACCACCCCGTTAGCACGCTACTTAGAAAGTATTGCATATAGATTTCTACGCAAAAAGGAAGGCAAAATGAAAGAATTAAAAGAGATAAATATAGAAGAAAATAAAAATATAATGCCGTTAATCGCGCTAAGGGGCAGGGTATTATTGCCTGGCTCGGTACTTAATTTCGACGTGGGTAGACAACAATCGATAATCGCGCTTGAAAAAAGCGTGAAATTTGGTTCGGTGCTATTTATATCGGCTCAATTAAACGCGTTTATAGACAATCCCGAAGAAAAAGACCTATCCGTCGTGGGCGTGGTTGTAAAAATAACTAACAAGGTAAAAATGCCAAGTGGCAACGTTAAAGTAACCGTTAAATCGCTATATCGTGCCAAGATAGAAAAGTTTTTAACTTTCGATGGTTGCTTTATGGTAGAAACGATGCGCGCCGACTATATCAACACGGCTAACGAAGTGGAAACGGAAGCACATTTTAGAGTGGCGAAAAACGCCTTTTACGAATATTCGTTATACGACAAAAGAATAACTAAAGAAATGCTTGGCGCAATAGTGGATATGAAAGATGAAAACGCGTTTATAGACAGTGCGCTATCAACTTTAAGCGGGCCTGAAACGGAAGTTCAAAAGGTGCTAGACGAAGACGACACGTTCGAAAGGCTAAAACTGTTTTGTACGCTTATAAAGAAGCAAGTGGAAATTTGCAAGATTGAAAAAAGGATAAATTCCAACGTTCGCCAAACGATAGATAAAAGTCAAAAAGAATATTATTTAAGGGAACAAATTCGCGCTATTCACGCCGAACTTGGCGACGACCAAGACGAAAAAGAACTACTTAGCAAGCAAATCAAGGATAAAAAACTGCCGTTAGAGATAGAACAAAAGGCGCTTAAAGAGATTGCAAGGCTTGAAAAAATCAATCCTTCTTCTCCCGACTATTCTATTATCCTAAATTATATAGACTGGATTAAAGACACGCCGTTTAACGAGTGCACGGAAGATACAGAAAGCCTTGAACACGCGCGAAAGGTGTTAGATGAAGATCATTTCGGGCTAGAAAAGGTTAAAGAAAGAATAGTAGAATATATTGCAGTATTGCAACTCACAAAAAAGATAAAAGGGCCTATACTTTGTTTCGTTGGGCCACCTGGCGTAGGTAAAACTTCGGTTGCAACGTCTATCGCTCGCGCGCTTAACCGAAAATTTGTTAGAATGAGTTTGGGTGGTGTGAAAGACGAAGCGGAAATTAGGGGACACCGTAGAACTTACGTTGGGGCGATGCCCGGTCGAATAGTATACGGGCTTAAAAACGCAGGCGCTTCAAACCCCGTGTTCTTATTAGACGAGATAGATAAGTTGTCTTCGGACATACACGGCGACCCTGCAAGTGCGCTTTTAGAAGTGTTAGACCCCGAGCAAAACGTTACTTTTAGGGATAGATACATGGAAGTGCCTATCGACCTTTCAAAAGTAATGTTTATAACCACGGCAAACTCGCTCGATACTATTCCGTACCCCTTGCTTGATAGAATGGAAGTTATAGAACTTACGGGGTATACCGATGAAGAAAAATTGCAAATTGCAAAACGCTATTTAATTCCCAAAAATTTAAAGAACAACGGTTTAAGCGAGAAGAAAGTAGAGTTTACCGATGGCGGAATACGTGAAATCATAACGGGTTACACGATGGAAGCGGGCGTTAGAAACTTAGAAAGAGAAATTTCAAGCGTAATAAGGAAAATAGCCACTAAAGTAGCCGTTAATAAGCGTTTGAGAAAACAAACGGTGAAGAAGGAAAACGTTGCCGACTACTTAGGTAGAAAAAAATATATTAAAGACGAAGGACTAGAAAAAGACGAGATAGGTACGGCGACGGGGCTTGCGTGGACGGCGGTTGGCGGAACTACGCTTGCAATAGAAGTGTGTCTAATGCACGGCAAAGGCGAAATTCTTTTAACGGGTAAACTTGGCGACGTTATGAAAGAGTCGGCAAAAACCGCAATAAGTTATATTCGCGCAAACGCCGAAACTTACGGGCTTGCACCAAGCGTTTTCGAGAATACGGATATTCATATTCACGTTCCCGAAGGCGCGACGCCAAAAGACGGGCCGAGCGCGGGCATAACTATGGCGACGGCGATACTTTCGGCGTTTATTAAAAAGCCTATAAAGAAAAGCGTAGCGATGACGGGAGAGATTACTCTTCGCGGAAAAGTTTTGCCCATAGGCGGGTTAAAAGAAAAGGCGCTTGCGGGTTATAGAAACGGTATAAAAACCATAGTTATTCCAAAGAAGAACCAAAGAGACACCGAAGACATACCCGAAGAAATTAGAAAAGAAATAAAATTCGTGCCTGTTGAAGATGTTAGAGAAGTTTTTGAAACGGCAATAGAATTTTAGGAGAAACAATGAAAATAACCAAAGCAGAATTCATTACTTCGGTTGCGAACGAAAAGAATTTTTTAGTGACCGATAAACCTATAATTGCAGTGGCTGGTAAATCAAACGTTGGCAAAAGTTCGCTAATAAATATGCTTGCTAACAAAAAAAAGCTTGCCAAAACTTCGGTGACGCCGGGTAGAACTAGGCTTATAAACTACTTTGATTTCGGCGAGTTTTATCTTGCAGATTTGCCAGGATACGGGTTTGCAAAGGTTTCTAAAGAAGAAAAGAAAAAGTGGGGAAAACTTATGGAAAGTTTTTTATCCACGCAAAAGATACGGTTGCTTTTATCGTTGGTAGATATTCGCCACGACCCCACGAAAGACGACGTAATGATGGTAAATTATTTGTACCATTACGCAATCCCTTTTTGCTTGGTTGCGACCAAGGCGGACAAACTTGCTAAAACGAAAATAAAACCAAGGCTTGAAGAAATATCAAGGTTTTTAAAGGTTGGTATTGCCGATTTAACGGCAACGTCTTCTCAAACGGGGTTAGGCAAAGACAAATTGCTTGAAATAATAAGTAACGCAATTTATCTGCCAGAAGAAATTGAAGAATAGTTAATAAAAGGAATAAAAAACGCGTAAAAAACCCCGTTCTAAAAAGTGCAATAGACATAGGGATTTTTAAGCAATAACAAAAGTGTAGCCCACTATACTTCGCAAAAAGCGAAATATGGTGGGCTTTATCTTTACCACAGAATAGTTAAATAATTTAGTTATATTTTTAGCCTTGAGGCTAAAAGTGATATTGTTTACGCAGTAAACAGTGTAGCCGAGCGTAGCGAACGCCAACTGCGTAAACAGTTATATTTTGACCTGTGGTCAAAGTTATATTATATTTGCCACAACTTATCCTATGGGAAAATAAAACTTTGCGTAGCAAAATATCACTGCTTTTAGCAATATAACTTGCCGTTAGGCAAATATAGTTGTGGCGTAGCAATAATCCCTATCGCTACG
>CAJGCK010000056.1 GCA_904501795.1 uncultured Clostridia bacterium | reverse complement strand
AGTCGATCTCACCATTCTCGCAAAGCGCTTGATACTTCGTTTGAAGTGCGCCTAGCGTTATTTCCGTTAAGTCACCAGGGTTTTTCAAAAGTTCAACCAAACGTTTCTTGCGCTCTTCTGTCACGTTGCCCGACAATAATATAGCCGATTGCGTGTATATATGGTATCCCTTAAACCCGGTTTTAGATATATATGAAGCGTAACAATTTTTCTTTTCATCAAAGAAGGGCTCAAACGTAATGGTTTTCAAAATTTCGCTAAGTCTTTCCGCTTCAGCTTCATCGCCGTAGTTGCTTTCTAACCATATCATTTTTTGCGTTGCTATATAGGTTAACGCCGTAGTCAATGCGTCAGGCTCACTATCAACGCAATAATCACGGAAAATCTCTCCGCCGTCAAGCCCTGCTTTCCACTCGTGGAAGTTCCAGTACCTTGGCTCTGAGAAGGTGTTGATTACACCGCCGTTTATTCTTGACGTAAACGCCTTTAACATCTTTCTAACGTAAGGTAAGTTGTCGTCGATGAATTTTTGGTTAAAATCCGCTTGAACGTTCTCCACAAACTCCATTATCGTGTATATCGTGAACGACGGGATAGTAATGCTCATTTCAGCCGGCGCGGATAGTTGAACTAACCCTTCTTCATCTATATTCCTAGCAAGTAGCGATATAGACGCTCTTGGAAATTCGTATTCGTTAAACGCGCCGTAACCAAACAATATTTGATTACGCGAGTCCATGCCGTATAACGCTTGTTCTCTCCACGGACAGTCTTCGTAGTGCGCGTGCATACATAGTTGCAAAGTATCTCTACCCATTTCGTAGATACTGTTAAGCAGTCTATCGCCAAAATCTTTTTTTGGTCTATTAAGCGGATATACTTCGTTAACAAAAGTTACGTTATTAAAGGTTATCTCACTACTTTCAGTATAGAAACAAATATATCTACAACCAAGCCTAATCAATCGATCCGAAAATTTGTTCTCACCCGCTTGTAAATTGATTTTGCATGCAAAACTGCGTTCTTCCCTAGTAGTTCTTATACGTAGGTCGGTCAAATGCTCGCCCCAACCCATATACATAGTGCACGCCTTAGGTACGGTTACTGTAAAATCAACGTAACCCGCACTTTCTTTGCCTATATCTATTAGATTGTAAACACCGTCGGCGTCTAAAAGATTTTCAGGCAACTTAAAAGTAACCACTCTATCCGTTTTGTCGTGTTCAGTCCTTTCTAATCCCGTTACGTCGGTAAAATAACACGGCGATAAATAGGCGTATTGCATTTTTTCGCCTGCGAGTTTTCCTCCGTTCCACTTAAATGCGCCTTGCGCCAAAAAAGTTAACGGACAAGTGGGGATATATTGCGTTTTCTTTATTGGGCGAAGGGTGTAATTAAAGTTTAATGGTTTTTCTACCGTAACTTGCTTCTTCCCGCAGTCTTCCTTGCCCGTAAAATATTCGTAAACTTTGCCAAGTTGCGGTGTGATATTGTCCGCCGATACGTAGGTTGCGCTTATTCTACTTTCGGTGTTTTTAGTAGACTCGACTATTTTTTCACCGTTCGCTTTAACGTAATATTCTACGCCCGCGGGTATGGTTGAACATACTTAATGATCGTTGCCCATATGATAACATATTAATTTAATTTCGTTTTTACCAGTTTTTAAATAGCTCGTAACGTCTATTTCATCAATAACCTTTTCTTTCACAGTATCGGCATACTGCCCCGCAACCACAAATTTTCCGTTTATATACGTTGCGTAGTTAAAACTTGCCGAAACGTATAGTTGAGCTTTCCCGCTAATATATGTAAAGGTGTCAATAAATTCTACAAAAGAATATTTTTCTTCTTTTTCGCACCAAATATAAGCCATAAATTTATCCCTCTTACGTTTTTTTATAGTATACCTTTTTAACTAATATTAGTCAATCCTTTATTTGCTTTTTTATATTCAACTCTATTGACTTTTTAACCTTTTCGTGATAAAGTTTATAAGATATATAAAGGAGCGTTATGGTTTACGAAAATATTCTAAAAGCAATCGGGCACACGCCCATGATTAAACTTAATAACATGGTAGATGAAGACAGCGCCGATATCTTGGTTAAGTTCGAAGGATTAAACGTTGGCGGGTCTATTAAAACGAGAACGGCGTTTAATATGATTACCGAAGCGGAAAAATTAGGCGTTTTGAAAAAAGACTCTATTATCGTTGAGCCAACGAGTGGCAATCAAGGAATAGGCCTATCGTTAGTCGGTGCAGTTAAAGGCTATAAAGTAATTATTATCATGCCCGACTCAGTTAGTGAAGAACGTAGAAAATTAGTCCGCCATTACGGTGCGGAAGTTATCTTGGTGCACGACGAAGGTAATATCGGCGATTGTATTGACAAGTGCTTACAAATGGCACTTGATATGTCGAAAGAAAATGAAAAAGTTTTCGTGCCACAACAGTTTGAAAATCCTGCCAACCCAATGGTGCACCGTCACCACACCGGACTAGAAATATTAGAGCAAGTTGCGGGCCCTATCCACGGATTTTGCTCCGGTATAGGCACCGGCGGTACTATTACCGGAATCGGCGAAGTTTTAAAGGCGCAATATCCCGATATTAAAATTTGGGCAGTAGAGCCGGAAAACGCCGCTATCTTAGCTGGCGGAACGGTTAGCTCACATATCCAAATGGGTATTGGCGACGGGTTAATTCCACCCGTGCTAAACTGTAATATTTACGAAGACGTTTGTATTATTTCCGATGAAGAAGCCCTTTCTACGTCACGTGATTTAGCAAGAAAAGAAGGGATTATGTGCGGTATTTCTTCGGGCACGAACGTTGCCGCCGCAAAAAAACTTGCTAAACTTTTAGGAAAAGGTAAAACAGTTGTAACAGTTTTACCCGACACGGCGGAGAGATATTTTTCTACACCGTTGTTTAGCGAAGAATAATTGATTTTTTTAACTAAAAAGCCTTGAAATCTTAATTTCAAGGCTTTTATTTTTTTTCTTCGTTATCCTAAGAATTTATTAAGTGCTTCTGCAAGTTTTATATATCCTTCTTCGCTAAAATGAACACCGTCGGATGAAAGCTTATCCGCGTTTTCTTTTGCGACGGAATAAAGGTCTAAAACTTTTAAGCCGTATTTTTCGGCTATTTCTTTTGCAACCCTATTCCTAGGCTCTACCCTTTCTTCGTGTGCCACCTCTTTAACCGCCGTGGTTAAAACTACGTGTATCGGCTTGCTCGGGAATAATTCCATTAAAAATTTTAGCGCTTTTTCATAAAACTCTTTATACTCTGTGTCGTCTTCTAAAGACCAACCGTGAAGTCCAAAATTAAACAAAATCTCATCAGTTTTAGGCAATTGCTTTGCAAGTAACTTTATAGTTTCATAATAATATTCGTCACTTAAAGTTTTACTAGTGCTATATCCGTCGACATAATATGTGTCGCCTATTAGTTGTTTTAAATATATTCTAACCGCCCATGCGATAGAGTCACCAATATAAAAATAGCGTTTACCCGTATTATCGTTGGTGTGGTCAATCCACGTTCTATCCCATTCGTAAATTTCTCTCTTTTTCTTCTCGTTACCAAAATCGTATGTGAATTCCATATAAATACTCCTTTTCGTATTCTTGTATTACTTAATTCAGTTTACTTAAACCGATTTACCCATTTCATAAGCTTTTAAGTATGCGTCCGTATTCTTTATCTCGCCCTTTTCATATACGCCCATACCACAAATAACTCCCTTTTCAATTGCCCCTTCTACGCAATCGGCATAGCCCCTAAAACAAGCTAGCGTAGTTTGTGCGGAAATAATCTCTTCATCCGCAGCGGTCACGATATAATAGAATTCTTTGTCTTTTACTTCTAACCAACGAGCAATCGTTCTATCTATTACCGCTTTAAGTTGCGCATCTATAGAATAAAAATATACGGGACTTGCAAGAACGATAACGTCAGCATCGATAATCTTTTGTAAAACTTCCGCCATATCGTCTTCTATTGCGCACTTTCCACTATCATTACACGCGTAACAGCCAAGACAAAAACCTATTTTCTTTTCCGCAACGCGAATTTTTTCTACTTGGTTTCCACTATCTACCGCGCCACGCATAAATTCGTTACATAATAAATCCGAGTTACCGTTTTTTCTCGGGCTACCAGATAATATTAAAACTTTTTTCAATCGCCTATTTCCTTTTTAATAATTTTTTTGTTAAGTCAAAGCTTAGCGCAAGCAAAAACTTAATATTCTCTTCCTTTACGCTACCGTCGAGCAAAACGGTTAGCCAATGCTCTTTATTCATGTGATAGGCGGGAAAAACGCCTTGTTGCAAGTTTACCGTCGAAATAAAATTTGCGTCGCGTTTTAATCACAACGTTAATTTTCCCATCGTTATCTATCCCGATTTTTCTTTTATCAATCGTCATTATCACGGCAAACCATTTTTTGTTTTCTTTATGCCTAAAAACCGCAAACGTAGGATATTTCGCCCAAGGATAATCAGGTTTTACGCCGTACTCACTGCCTATTAAGCGTTCTAAATCGCACCTGTTCATTTACTTAATCCTTATGCATAAATATCGTATGCGTTTTTATAGTTTAATTATATAAAAAATTTTTAAGTTGTCAAGATATTTATTTGTTTTTTATTATACTTTTTAAATCTTAAATAGACAATGTTCATTTTATCACTCTTTTTTGTCTTGTATGCTATTACTTGAAAATTATCCATATTTGCACCTCTCCGCTTTTCTTGATTTAATTATATCTCTTCCAAAAAATTATAATAACAGTATTGTGTTTAGGGTATGTAAATACTTTGTAAATTCAAAAAATAAAAAAAGGTTATGCCCTAAAAAGAACATAACCCATAAAAAAAGGTATCACTTATAGCAATACCTTTATATGAACTATTTTATTTATCAAGATTTAACTTTTCTAATGCTTTTGTGGCAGTCAAAACTCTCATAACTATAACGGATAATGCAACCCCTATTCCACCTTGAAGAAGATTCCAAGGTGCATTTACAATCGCAACTGCTGCCGTTGTGAAAAATAACGTTTCATAAAGAAAATAACCACACGCCATTAAAATCGCTCCTACAATACCTCCTGCAATTTCGGCAAGCATTTTTTTGTTGGTTACATTTAATAAAAGTGTATAGATAAGCCAAGCAACTAATGCCATCGCAGACTTAATAATAAGCGTTCCCGGAGCGTATGTAACAAATCCAAATAAATCTGCCAAACCTGAACCTACTCCCGCTGCAATCGTTCCGTAAATCGGACCTAATACAAACACGGATAAAAGCACAAACACATCACCCAAATTAACGTATCCTAATGGAAGTGGTATTCTTATAAACATTGTTGCTACCATCGTAAGCGCCATAAATAGCGCAGTTATTACAAGTTTTTTAGTTGTTATACTTTTCATATATATTCTCCTTTTTTCTTGCATCAATTCATTTCTCATTGACTTTTACTTGCAAATATTATACAATAATTTTGGTTATATTAAAATAGTCAAAAAAGGAGAATTTTATAATACCAAAATGAATTATAAAATTGATACAAAAAGCAATATTCCTGCATACATACAGCTATACCAATATTTTAGAGATGATATAGTGCAAGGAGTATATCCTTATAAAAGCAAATTACCGTCTAAAAGAACTACTTGCGCAGAAACCAATTTAAGTCTGATAACGGTAGAACATTCTTACGACTTACTTATACAAGAAGGATACGTAGAATCAAAAGAACGTAGTGGATATTACGTTATCTTTAAGCCAAATACGGGGTTTGCTTCTTATTCTTCCCCCGAACACTTGCATAAAAATTTTTTAGATGGGCAAAACTCTACTAACGAACAATCATTCCCATTTTCTGCAATTTCAAAATCAATGCGAAAAGTAATAACCGATTTAGAAGAGAATATTTTGGAACGTTCTCCAAATTTTGGTTGTTTAGAGCTTCGTAATAATATAAGTTTATATCTTGCTCGTAGTCGTGGTATTCACGCTACACCCGAACAAATAGTGATAGGAGCAGGTTCGGAATATCTTTACGGGCAAATCACTTCTCTTTTAGGACGTAATAATATAATTGCAATAGAAAGTCCGTCTTACAAACAAATAGAACAAGTTTATAAATCTTTGGATATAAACTACGTAAAATTAAAACTTGGAAACGATGGCATTGACAGTTCTGAATTATGGAACTGCAATGCAACCATTTTACACGTTTCGCCCTATCGTAGTTTTCCAAGTGGAGTTTCTGCAAG
Source organism: uncultured Clostridia bacterium (assembly GCA_904501795.1). GTDB lineage: Bacteria > Bacillota > Clostridia > Christensenellales > Borkfalkiaceae > UBA1259. Next base: position 865 of record CAJGCK010000056.1, on the reverse strand, counting down.
TGCTTCTAAAAAGCACGAATACTTATCTTGGGCTAATGATAAAGGCAAATATATTATTGAAGATGATTTTGAATCAGAGTTTTCTATCTCTAAAAAACCCGAAGAAACGCTTTTTGCCACAACGAAAGCAAATAACGTAATATACCTTAATACGTTTTCTAAAACTATATCTTCTGCTTTGCGTATTGGATATATGGTATTACCTACCCAACTTGTTCCCGTATTCCAAGAAAAACTTGGTTTTCGTTCTTGTACCGTGCCAACCTACATTCAATATCTCGTTGCAGAACTAATAGCAAACGGTGACTTTGAAAGGCATATAAATAGAGTTAGACGACAAAAACGCCTTGCTGAAAAACATATATAATCAACTATTCTCAGCTTGAAATCGTCATATAAGAATATTTTAGAAAGTCTAACTATAAAATTACAAGAAGAAAACGTAAGAAAAGCTCCAAAAAGACAAAAAGTATAAATGAAGTATAAATGCAAATCGCTAAACATAATTAATATTTAATACCCGACACACAAGAAAAAGCGTTAAATGCACTAAACAACTTATTTTAGGAATAAAAAATTGGGATACTCACTTGATTGTGGGTATCCCTTAATTTTTGTCTATGGGTGGATATAGTGGAATAGTTCAAAATTATTCCAAAAACGACCGATTTTTGCCCTAAAAATAGTAAAAAACCACAAAAAATGTGGTTTTTTTGGTACTCCCAGCGGGAATCGAACCCACAACTAGCCCTTAGGAGGGGCTTGTTATATCCATTTAACTATGGAAGCAAAATGTATAAAATTTATTTTATTTTTATTCCTAAAATTATTCCTAAAACTTTTTAAGTCTTAAAAAGTGGCTATT
>CAJGCK010000055.1 GCA_904501795.1 uncultured Clostridia bacterium | reverse complement strand
CCCCGCTAGTTCGGGTAAATTAAGTTTTCTCTCAGTGGTCTCTATATATAGTCTGCCCATATTAGTTGTCCTTTTCTTTAAGCCCGTCTAAACTAATCTTTGGATACTCTACTCTGCTGTGATAGATACCCGTTAAGTTGTTTACGACTGCGTTGATTATTATATTTAATTCTTTAAGGGTTATTTCGCACTCGTCGAACTGACCTAATTCCATACGGTCGTTAACGATTTTTCTAACTACCTTTTTAACGTTTTCTCTCGAACGGTCTTTTAGGGTTCTAGTCGCCGCTTCACAACCGTCCGCAATCATTATTATCGCGGATATTTTGCTTTGCGGTTTAGGACCTTGATAGCAGTACGGGTCAATATCCACGTCACCGTCGGTAAACTTTTTAGCCTTTGCATAGAAAAAGAATATCGGTACGGTACCGTGGTGTTCTAAACATACGGTAGCGATTTCTTTTGGCAAACGGTGCTTTAATAGCAACTGATACCCATCTTGCGTATGTGCTTTTATGATATTTGTTGAAAGTTCGGGCGTCAAATCGTCGTGCGGGTTAATGCCGTCGGGTTGGTTTTCAGCAAACAGTTCGGGACGGCGAAGTTTACCTATATCGTGATAGTAGGCGCAAGTTCTTGCAAACAACGCGTCTTCGCCGATTGCCGTTGCGCACGCTTCGGCAATATTTGAAACCACTATTGCGTGGTTAAAAGTACCGGGCGCTTCTCGTATCATACGCTTGATTAGGCTTGCCTTGTGGTCGGTAAGTTCGGCAAGTTTAAAACAGGTAGTTTTTTTGAACATGCTTTCGAGTAACGATAGCAAAATTATAAAAACTGCAACCGACGCGGGCCCCGACAATGTTGCACAAACAAGCCTTTGAACGAACTCGTTTGGCAAGCCTTCTATGAGTTCTAATAAAACAAAGGCGATTGCAGGAGCTGACAAAACAAAACTCGTGAGCAACATTTTAAGACGTGAATATAGCGAAGACATAAGCGCCACGCCTATTACACAAGTGGAAACGCTTATTATAAATACCCAATAAGACGGAATATACGTTTTAGTGTTGGGCAACGTGTCTACCAAAAGCATTAGTGCCGAGAAGATAAACCCAGTTATGATAGAACTGCGCTTGTTTTTCAAAAATAATACCAAAAGCGGTGCTAAACAAAGCGTTCTTAAATACAAATTTAAGTGCATGCCCGTAAAATAACAGATTACGATAGATATTTCTAAAATTAAAAATATCATTTCAAGGTTAGAAGCGTTTCTTAAAAACTCTCTATCTTCCAAAAAGAAAAATAGCCACATAACCGTTATTATCAAAACGATTAGAAAACAGTATCTAATTATCGCTCCCGGGGCATTGAACACCGTTCGAAAACTTTCATCGCTTATACCGTTTAGGTAAACGAACATCGCAACTATTCCGCATAGCAACAACGCATTGATTAAACAAACGAACACGTTTGCAACGACGTCTTTTCCCGTCCATTTAATTACTTTTTGTGATTCCATATTTTTCCCTCATTTTTATCCAACAAAATACGTCTTTTCAAAAACTAGCGAAACTGTGTACAAATACTTTTCGCCGTTTTTTGTTTTTTTAACTTTTATATCGATAGGCTCTTGATTTACGCTCTCCGTTAAAGCGATTGCCGTTGCAACGCCTTCTGCATTGTCGCCGTCGAGCAAATATTCTCTATTCTCTGTAACGCGAATTGTTACAAGGGCGATAACGCCTGCAATATTCCCGCCGTCCGTTTGAATAGCTTCTACCAAAACCGCGCCCTTTTCAACCAAGTCGCCAACCGAAACTTTAGATAAGCCCCTATAAACTTTAATTTTGACTATCTCGCCCGAGTCGGCTGAAACCATTTTCTCGCACGTGCCCGTCAACGTACCCGACGCCGTTTGAGATAATATTAGATTTATTTTTAGGTGGTTACCGCTTTTTTGACATTCCACAAACGAGAGATTTGGGGAGTTTGCAAGGATAGTATTGCTTAATTCTTTAAGATTTATCGAAGAAAACCTAGAAAATTTACAAACGCCCTTTTCGTTTAGTAATTCTTCCACTTCCCTATATAAAACAGCGCCCGTGCCGTAACAGTCGATTGAAAGCACCACGTCGTTAAACGCAACCGCGCCCACGCAAAATATTATTGCGCCTATAAGCACACCCAAATTCTTTGCCAAGTAATATAACGGACTTAAAATTCCAGCGTATCTAAAGTTTTTTATATTATAACATAACTCTTTTGCAATTGCAAAAAGTTTTTTCCCGTCAGCCCGCTTTACCGCCAAACTCATTTTCACGCGGGAAATTTTTTTAACGCGGTATAAATTCACGCCCCTTACCCTTAGAGTGTTGATAAAACGGTCTAGATTACCGCCTTCTATCTCGCAAGAAGCGTATATTCCGCTTAATATCGTTCGAGCGCCGTTATTTTTCCGCAAACCACAACGTCCCCCGCACAATATTTTTTTATGTAAAGGTTTTCGCCAAGAACTCTAATCTCGCCGTGTTTCGAGCAAAAAATTATTTCTTCCGGTCGATATTCTCTAATGCATTTTATCGCTTGAAAATACCCCGCTCTTTCGAACAATACCGCTCTAAACCCGTGCCCGCTTAAAAATTCGTTCTCGCCAATTGACTGTATTACTTCTTCTATAAAATTCATAGTCGGCACCCCCGTTTATTTTATGCGGGGCTATCGACTAAAATACCCGCTTTACCATAGGAAAAGGGGTATTTAAAAATTATTAATTTTTATAGTAGTTTATTAAACAACCTTTTTTAATTATTAACTTTTCAGTGTCGGTAAGTTCATCTAGTTTAAGGGTTATTTCTCTTCTGTTTTCACCTAAAACTAACGCCTTAAACGTTTTAGCACCACTCTCTAAACTATTTTTAACACCGCTGATATAGATATAATCCCCTACTGAAAAATCGTTTTCTTCAAACAAGAAAGGTATCATACCCCAGTTTATAAGGTTACTTCTATAACGCTTGGTTGCATATTCTTTAGCGATATTAGCAACGCCACCTAATACTCTTTGACAAGAAGCCGCTTGTTCCCTTGCCGAACCGTCGCCCGGTTTGATTGAACAAACTACGCTACCGTAAGTAGTGTTTTCGGGGTCAAAACCAAGTTCTGCCGGGAAAGCGCCGTCTCTAACCGCTTTTGCTCTTGCAACGTATTCAGGATCTTTTCTAGACAAAGCAAACTCGGCAAGTTTGTGCGGGTTAGAACGATACGACGAAGTTTCGCCCGACGGAATAAGTTCGTCAGTCGTAGTAACGGGGTCGGTTAGAACGGAAACAACTTTTAATAACAAGTTGTCTTTAAGCTCTTCCATTTTAGGCCAGTCCGCAATATTCGGGCCGTATTTTAACGGAGTTTCGGTCACTTTGCCCACGCCGTTGAAAACACGCGCACGATAAATCTTGTTATCGAAACGATATTTTTTAACTTTGTTAGAATACTCTAAATCCATAGCCGAAGTTATCGCACCACCGTTTAGGGCGGTTGCGGCAATACTCCTAGCGTCCATTAAGCAAACGGCGGAAAGTTGACCGTTGGCTGGCTTACTACCTTCTCTGCTTTCAAAGTTACGCGTAGTGTGACGGATAGAAAGTCCGTTGTTTTGCGGAACGTCACCCGCGCCGAAACACGGACCGCAGAAAGCAGTTTTAACTACCGCGCCGTTAACCATTAGTTTGCCGATATAACCGTTATCTACAAGCCCTTTGTACACGGGTTGGCTAGACGGATATATATCTAAAGTGAAATCGTGATTGTTGATATACGCGTCTTTCAGGATATTGCTTGCTTCTGCGATATTTTCGTACATACCGCCCGCGCAACCTGCTATAACGCCTTGTTCAACGTAAACCTTACCGTCTTTAATTTTATCGGTTAGTTTAAACTCACCTTTTTTAAGGAGTTTTTTGCCCGCTTCTTCACATTCTTTCAAAAGTTCGTAAGGGCGTGACAAAAAGTCTTTTATGGTATAAGCGTTCGACGGGTGGAAAGGAAGTGCTATCATAGGCTCAACTTTGCCTAAATCTATAACTATACCCTTGTCGTAAGTCGCGCCTTCTTCTGGGGAAAGTTGAACGTATCCGTCGCCACGTTCGTGTTGAACGTAATACTCGCGAGTTTTTTCATCAGTCATCCACACGGATGAAAGGCAGGTAGTTTCGGTAGTCATAACGTCTATTCCGTTTCTAAAATCCATAGAAAGACCTTTAATTCCCGTTCCCACGAATTCTAAAATTTTATTTTTAACGTAGCCTTGCTTAAAGGTTGCTTTACATAGTGCAAGCGCAACGTCGTGCGGACCAACACCCTTCCTTAATTTACCTTTTAAGCATACGGCAACTATTTCAGGCATATCAACGTCGTAAGTTTTTTCAAGAAGTTGTTTAACAAGTTCGGGTCCGCCCTCGCCCACGGCAAGCGTACCCAAAGCGCCGTAACGAGTGTGCGAGTCCGACCCTAATATCATTGAACCGCATTTTGCACGCATTTCGCGCATGTATTGGTGTATAACCGCAAGGTGTGGCGGAACGAACGCGCCACCGTATCTTTTAGCGGCAGATAAACCGAACACGTGATCGTCTTCGTTGATAGTTCCCCCAACCGCGCACAAAGAGTTGTGACAGTTAGTAAGCGTGTACGGAATAGGAAATTTTTCTAAACCACTGGCTTTTGCCGTTTGGATTATACCAACGTACGTTATATCGTGCGAAGTAATTTCGTCAAAACGTATTTTGAGTTGGTTTGCGTTACCGCCGACGTTGTGCGCAGACAGTATTTTGTACGCTATACCCTTGTTCTTGTTGTCTTCTAGATTAGATTTAGTGGTTTTTACCAACCTGCCGTTTTTGTAGCAAACGGCGTAATTTAACAATTTTACCATTTTTTTCTCCGCTTTTTTGTTTGTTGTCATTTGGGAATATTATATAATAATATTACTTTTTTTGCAAGTAATTGGCGAACATATTATTGCCCTTAAAAAAAGTATAAAAATTTTTATTGATTTTTTCTAAAAGAAATAGTACAATTATTATAAGGAGAACGATAATGAAGTCTTTCCGTTTTAGATATCCCACAATCGTTTTCGTGTTGCTCGTAGTGGTAATACTTGCTTCTTTGGCGGGAATTGTGTGGAACGTATATAACTTTATAGCGTTTTTTCAGTTTAACGTCGTAAAAGGCATAATGTACGCGGTGGTTGTTCTTTTGACTACGTTACTACTCGTTATTTCGGTTAGTATGACTTTTTACGGGCGGTACGTAATAAAAAACAACAAACTTTTCGCTTGCTTTGGCGTAATTAAAAGCGTTTATAATTTAGATGACGCGATTGAAATAACGCTATTTAAAAAAAGCAATAAATTAGTGCTATATTTTAAAGATGCAACCTATACCGTTGTCGTTATAGACCCCGCCGATTACGACGAGTTCGTAATTGCCGTGCGCGAAGTAAACCCACAAATAATTTTTGACAAAAAAATTGAGGGCGAAGATTTGCCGAACGGATAATTTTTTGATGAGTATAAAAACTTTTACTCAACGTATTGACAAGTTAGTGCGTTTAGAGTAAACTTTAATTGATAAACTTAATTGGTCCGGTAGGTAAGGCTACCACAGGGATACGGGTTACTACCGCAAAATAGTGGAGACACTATTAGCAGGTCAACAGGTTGGGTCGATTCAAGGCGTAATCTAACGTAATTCCATCGCCCTGCGGAGTTAACGCTTGTATGGAAATTTTTACTATTTTTACAAACGATTTACCTACTTTATAAGTAGGTAATTTTTCTTTTTTTAAGGAGGCGAGATAATGACGGAAGAAATGCAAAAAATTTATGAAAAATTGATTTTTTATTTCGAAACGAGAAAGTTTGCAGATTTACGAATGACCGTTTTAGATATGGAGCCTGCCGACATAGCGCTTTTTATGGAGAATAATTTAGACGAAAAGAATATGTTGGTGTTTTTTAGGCTACTTCCTAAAGAGCTTGCGAGTGACGTTTTTGTAGAAACGGAAACGGATACTCAAGAATACTTGATAAAAGCGTTTACCGATAAAGAACTTAAAGAAGTTATTTCCGATATGTTTTTAGACGATACCGTAGACCTTATAGAAGAAATGCCCGCAAACGTTATAAAGCGTATTCTCTCTTCCGCAAGCGCTAGCGAACGCGCAACGATTAACCAACTTCTCGCCTACCCCGAAGATAGCGCGGGTTCTATAATGACCACCGAGTTTATTTCTTTTTCGGCTAACCTTACGGTTGAAGAAGCGTTTGAAAAAATTAGGCTAACCGGTCTTAACAAAGAAATAATTTACACTTGTTACGTTACTAATGCGCGCAAAAAACTTTTAGGCGTTGTTACAGTTAAAGATATGCTCCTTGCGAACAAGACCGACCTTATCGAAAACGTTATGACCACTTCGGTTATCACTGTTGAAACTTTAGAAGACAAAGAACAAGTTGCGCTAAAATTCTCTAAATACGGTTTTATCGCCCTACCCGTTATCGACAAAGAAGGCTGTCTAGTGGGAATAGTTACCGTTGACGACGCGGTAGAAGTTATACAAGAAGAAGCAACCGAAGATATTCAAAAAATGGCAGGCGTGTTGCCCAACGAAAAACCATATCTAAAGCAATCTGTTTTCAGTCTGTGGAAAGCGCGCGCTCCTTGGTTGATACTCCTACTTATAGCGTCGACTTTTACGAGCATGATTTTATCGGGCTATGAACAAAAACTTTCCGCCGTTTTATACGCTTTCGTGCCTATGCTTATGGGTGCTGCGGGTAACGCGGGCGGGCAGGCCTCGGTTACGGTTATTCGTGCCATCGCCGTTGGCGACGTCGAATTTAAGGATATATTTAAGGTTATTCTTAAAGAACTTTTAGCGTCTGTTTTCGTGGGTGTAACTATTGCGATAGTTTGTTTTGGAAAGATAATGCTATTCGATAGGCTTTATAACGACATACAAATTAAAACTGCAACGGTTATTTCGTTAGTATGCTTTATAAGTATTGTAGTTGCAAAGTTTATAGGTTGTACTCTACCGCTTGTCGCTAAAAAAATTAAGTTAGACCCCGCCGTAGTTGCAAGCCCCTTAATGACCACGATTGTAGACGCTCTATCTCTTGTTATTTATTGCTCGATTGCAATCGCCGTCGTATAAAAGTCACATTAAAGAAAAATAAATATCCACCAGCTTAGCTGGTGGTTTTTCATTTTCGGGCAATTAGCCCTAAACTATTCTGGCTTACGCACAAGTGCGTATTTAAACGACCTGCCAGTCTCGCACTTTTTACTTGCTACCCGTAAACGGGTCTT
>CAJGCK010000054.1 GCA_904501795.1 uncultured Clostridia bacterium | reverse complement strand
GGTGCTATAGGTATATATTATAGCAAAGGCAAACTTGGTAAAGGTGTTAAAGGGCTCTCTCAAATTCCCGTGGTTAACTCTGAAGTAGTGACGGCTTGCGCGCTTGTAATGTTATTTATGATAGTTGGAATGTCGCATCGCTGGATGTTAGGTTTATACGTTGGGCACGTATTATTATCTGCGCCTTTTGTTGTATTATCTGTTATGCCAAAACTTAAACAAATGGATTCAAGCCTATACGAAGCGGCGTTAGACTTAGGTGCAACGCCTACGCAAGCATTGTTCAAAGTTGTTTTGCCTGAGATTTTACCTGGTGTATTTGCTGGCTTTATGTTAGCGGTAACCTTGTCGTTAGACGATTATATAGTAACGGCAACTTTATCTCCACTCGACTACGACACAATTTCAACCGCAGTTTATAAAGCGATAGCCCATTCAACTGAAAAGGCGAGTGAAAAAATACCTATTTATAGGGCTTTGACAACAATAATTTTCTTATTAACCGTTTTAGCAGTTGTAGTAATGAACGTAAGAGCAAACAAACGCGTTAAAAATAAAAGGAAGGTGTAAAATGAGAAAACGATTAAATAAAAGTTTTAGCTTTTTTGCCTTGCTGTTATCGTTTATTGTAGCTCTTTTTTCGGTGATTTCTTTTCGAACTATTCCCACAGCTAAAGCAGAAGGCGTTGAAAACAAGGTTATTAATATTTTTAGTTGGGAAGATTATATCGATTTAGGTTACGATACCGAAGATGATGCAACCGATTATCTTCTCGATCATTACGATTGGGCTCAACTCAACATGGGCATTATAGACGTTTTTGAAGAAAAAAACCCAGGATATACCGTTAATTACTATACTTTTGCTACAAACGAAGAAATGTATAACGAGCTATTAAAAAATCCTAATGCGTGCGATCTTATTTGTCCGTCTGAGTATATGATTTTAAAAATGAAAGAGGAAAACTTGATAAAAGAATATACTATTCCTCAAAACTATAAACAATACGGTTCGGATTATATTAAAAACGTTTTTAAGGACTTAGGGCTTGCAAACGAGGACAAGGCCTATGCGATAGGGTACATGTGGGGTACGATGGGGCTTATATATAACGCCGATAAAGGTTATACCCAAGAAGATTTTACAAACTGGTCCAATCTATACGATTCTAAATTTAGTAAAAAGATTACTATTAAAGACAGTTTGAGAGATACTTATATTATGGCGATTGCAATAGTATATGAAAAGGAGTTGTTGCAATTAAAACAAGATTTGCGAGACGGCGTTATCCAAGATTATAACCAAGATGGATATTTTAATGATTTAGACTACAATTTTCAATTAGCCAAGATATTCAACAGAACGGATAAAGAAACCGTTAAAAAGGTTGGAGACGTTTTAATTGATTTAAAAAACAACTTATACGGATTCGAAGTCGATTCAGGTAAAAATGATTTAATATCGGGCAAAATTGACGTTAACTTTGCATGGAGCGGAGACGCCGTTGCCGCGTTAAACGAAGGCGATGAAGCGGGGATTAAACTTGACTATGCCGTTCCCGAAGAAGGCAGTAACGTTTGGTTTGACGGTTGGGTTATGACGAAGAACGCCAACGAAGAAGTTGTTAGTAAATTTTTAGATTTTATTTGTAGCCCAGACAACGTTATTAGGAATATGGAATATATCGGCTACACAAGTTGTATAGCGAGTGATGAAGTATTTTCATACGTGTCCGAAAAATATGGTGCAACACCTGATGATGAAGAAGAAAAGCAACTTTTTGATTTGTCATACTTTTTCGGCACAGATCAAGATTATAAGATAGAGGCGGGAATATACAAACGCCAACTTTTTGCGCAATACGCTAATGAAAAAACAATTTTGCGTTGTGCAGTTATGGAAAATTTTTCCGCTGAAGATTTAGAGCTTATAAACGAGATGTGGAACGAAGTTAAATTAATAACTTTTTCAGACACAGTTTTAATTATAATCGTTTGTTTAATAGTGATTTTGATTGTATGTTTCGTGTTATATAAGTTTAAGGATAAAATATTCGTTAAAAACTTTTCAACCGAACAAAACAAACCTAGAAAAAAAGGTTATAAGGTAGTTAAGATTGAAAATATCGACTATTAAAAAAAGCCTGCATTTTTATGCAGGCTTTTTATTTAGTTTTAGTCACCTTTTTTAAGAGTTTTCGCACTTACTGAGCAAACGAATTTGTTTGTAAAAAATCTAGGAGCAAAAACTGTAACTTTATTTTTAAATCCAACAACTGCAACGCGTTTTCTCTTTTGAAGCATCTTGTATCCGTATTCAGCAACTTTAATTGCGGGTATAGGCTTAATTTTAGAAAATGTGTAGTCGTTTTTTGCTTTTGCAACGAAGCCCGATTCAAACGGCCCTGGACATAACGTTAAGAACTTTATTTTAGTTTTTCTTAGTTCGTGTGAAACCGCTTGACCAAAGTTTAAAACGTATGCTTTTGTCGAGTGATAAGTACACATATACGGACCTGGAACAAACCCTGCAATAGAGCCTACGTTTAATATTTCACCACAATTTTTTTCTAACATATCCGTTAGATAAACTCTTGTGAAATAGGTAAGGGCAGAACAGTTAACGGCAATCATTTTAAGTTGCGTATCAACGTCCATATCCTTAAAATCACATCTATCGCCAAATCCTGCGCAATTAATTAAAGAATGGATAAAAACTTTGTTGTTTTTAGTGTATTCAAAAACTTTTCTACACTCGCTATCATTTGAAAGATCAGCAACCAAGCCAAATACTTTGATGTCGAATTTTGTTTCGAGTTCATCTTTTAGTTGGTTAACTTTTTCTTCGTTCGTGCCCGTAATAACTAAGTTGTATTTGTTTTTTGCATAAATTTCACAAAAAGCGCGACCAAGACCACCGGTTGCGCCGGTTATTAGTGCATAGTTCATAATTCACCTCAAAAATTAGTTTAGTTTAATATAACACAAAACCTCTTAATAATCAATAATTTGTTAAAAATCCCAACTAGGAATATAATTTTCGCAAGCACTTTCAAGTTCTTGATAAAAAAGATTTGTGATGTTTTTTGAAATCGCGTAATCTAAAACCGTTTCGTATTCGCGCTTAGAAATTTTTCGTTTTAGTTCAGGAACTGCTTCTAACTCGCCAAAAGGAGTGTATTGGCTCATTAAAGATAGATAAGCGCTTTTATGCAATTCGTTATCAACAAACCAGTCTATAATTTTTTTACTATCGTTAACGTTTTGTGGTAAAACCAGATGTCTAACAAGCGTTCCGGATACCATATTATTTTTTTCGTTAAAACAAATAGGCTTTTTTGCCATACGTTTTATCGCTTTACTAGCAACTTCAAAATAATTCTCTTTATTTGCATATCTTTTGGAAACAAATGGAGAATAAAACTTTAAATCGGGCATATAAACGTCGACGTATTCATCTAAAAGGTCAATAACATTTTCGTTTTCGTAGCCGTGAGTATTATAAACAATAGGGACTTTCGGTTTATAAATTTTTAGTGCTTGAATAATTTTGTCAGAATAGTGGGTGGGGTTTACTAAATTAATATTAGTAGCGCCCATTTTTTCTAGTTCAAGAAAAATCTTTGATAGTTCTTCCTCGGAAATAACTTTACCCCTCATTGAACGCGAAAGTTCAAAATTTTGACAAAAGACACATTTAAGCGAACACCCGCAAAAAAAGACCGTACCCGACCCTTTTTCTCCACTAATAACAGGCTCTTCAAAAGGGTGTAAATAATATTTGGAAATAAAAATTTCGCCGTTAGTTCCACAAAAGCCTTTACTATTCGATTTGTCAACTTTGCAGTTGTTAGGGCATAGGGTACACTTCATTATTCTAACTCAAAAGCGCCAGTATACAATTGATAATACTTGCCTTGTTTTTCTATTAATTCTTTGTGTGATCCACGTTCAATAATTCTACCGTTTTCAAGCACCATAATAATGTCGGAATTTTGCACGGTTGAAAGTCTATGCGCAATAACGAAAACCGTTCTTCCTTCCATTAACTTATCAGTTCCTTTTTGAACTAGCGCTTCAGTTCTAGTATCAATAGAACTCGTTGCTTCATCAAGAATCATAACGGGCGCGTTTTTAACAGCCGCTCTTGCTATTGATAAGAGTTGTCTTTGACCTTGTGAAAGGTTAGCACCATCGGCAGTAAGCATTGTGTTGTATCCGTTTGGTAATCTTGATATAAAATCGTGCGCGTAGGCAAGTTTTGCGGCGTCAATACACTCTTCATCCGTTGCTTCAAGCCTTCCGTAGCGAATATTATCCATAACCGTTCCCGTAAACAAATTGGTGTCTTGTAATACTATGCCAAGAGAACGTCTTAAATCGGCTTTTTTAATTTTATTAATATTTATTCCATCGTATCTAATTTTGCCGTCGGCAATATCGTAGAAACGGTTTATAAGGTTGGTAATAGTAGTTTTACCAGCACCTGTTGCACCAACAAATGCAATCTTTTGTCCGGGCTTTGCGTAAAGTGAAACGTCGTGCAAAACAATTTTGTCGCTAACGTAACCAAAATCAACGTCAAACATTTGAATGTCGCCTTTAAGTTGAGTATAAGTAATCGTGCCGTCGGCTTTATGTGGGTGCTTCCAAGCCCAGTAGCCTGTTCTTTCTTTACACTCTTCAATTTTTCCGTTTTCATCTATTTTGCAACGTACGAGAGTGACGTATCCTTCATCGGTTTCAGAGGGTTGGTCTAAAATTTCAAACAATCTAGAAGCGCCCGCAAGACCCATAATAATAGAATTGATTTGTTGCGACGACTGACTAACGTTCATTGTAAATTGTTTACTAATAGGCAAGAAAGCAATAATAGTAATCAAAAACGAAAGGGTACCTGTTGACGTATATAAGGGATCTAGGCCCGTTATCGATAGATTTTGAACGTTTAACGCAATTAAAAGCCCGCCGACGAAAGCGAGAAGAACGTATAATAAATTTCCTATATTTCCCATAATAGGCATCAAAATATTAGCGAAAGTATGTGCCATAGTTGCGTCGTGGCAAAGCGCTTCGTTCTTGGTGTCGAAATCGTTTTTAGTTTCTTCTTCGTGGCCGAAAACTTTTACGACTTTTTGACCTTGAATTATTTCTTGAATAAACCCTTCTTCTTCGCCAAGTGAGCGTTGTTGTTTAATGAAGAACTTTGCACTTTTTCCGCCAACCTTTTTGGTAACAAAAGTAATTAAAGCAACACCGAAAAAGATAACTAAGGTTAAATAAATACTCTTAGAAAACATTATAACAACCAAGGTTATAACGCTTATTAACGACGAGAAAAGTTGGGGGATACTTTGTGAAACGAGTTGTCTAATAGCGTCGGTGTCGTTCGTGTAAGAACTCATAATATCACCCGTTAAGTGTGAATCAAAATAGCGAATAGGTAGCGTTTGCATTTTATTGAACACGCTAGTTCTAACTTGGTGTAAAAACCTTTGGGTTAGGGTAGCCATTATTCTTGTTTGTATAAAGTTACATACTGTACAGGACAAATATACCGCGCCCATAAGCACAAAAATTTTAATTAATTCTGCCCAAACAGCGCTCAATCCTTTAACCAAACCGATATCTATTTGTTCTAGCAACATTTGTAAGAAAATAGAACTAAAAACTCCCGTGGTTGCGCTAACTGCGATACAAATAAACGCGCCGATAAGCATACCTTTGTTTTTGGATAAAAGCATACCTAAAAGTCTTTTAAGAGTGCCTTTTTTAGCTTGTGGTCTAGGTCCTTTTTGCGTTGTCTTATTTCTAGGCATAGTCATAACTCTCGACATATTATTCGCCCTCCTTGTTCGCTTTGTTTTGAGAGTAGTATAACTCTTTATAAATTTCGTTATTTTCAAGAAGTTGCTCGTGAGTTCCAACGTCGGTAATATAACCGTTATCCATAATAACAATTTTATCCGCATCTTGCACTGATGCAATTCTTTGTGCGATAATAATCTTAGTCGTTTCAGGAATATACTCTTTAAGCGATTGTCTAATTAAAGCGTCGGTTTTAGTGTCGACGGCGCTTGTAGAATCGTCGAAAATAAGAATTTTTGGATTTTTAAGTAACGCCCTTGCAATACAAAGTCGTTGTTTTTGTCCGCCTGAAGCGTTTGCGCCACTTTGTTCTATGTAGCGGTCTAATTCCATATTCTCAATTTGCGCTTGTTTTAGTGCAAGTTTAATTTCGTCGTCGGTGGCGTTTTGGTTGCCCCATTTCATATTGTCTCTAACAGTGCCAGAGAATAGTACGTTTTTTTGTAAAACAACGGAAACGGCTTCTCTAAGCTTATCAATATCGTAATCTTTTACGTTGACACCGCCTACTTTAAGAGTGCCATCAGAAACGTCGTAAAGCCTTGGAATAAGGTTAACTAAAGTGGTTTTACTGCTACCTGTACTACCGATAATACCAACCGTTTCGCCACTTTTTATAGTTAAGTTAACGTTAGAAAGAGCAAATTTTTCTGCGTTTTCATTGTATTTAAAAGATACGTTTTCAAACTCGATGCTTCCGTCTTTAATTTCAGTAACCGCGTTTTCGGGGGAGATTATAGTAGATTTTTCGTTAATTACTTCTGCAATTCTTTTCGCACTAGCAACCGACATAATAAGCATAACCATAATCATAGAAAGCATCATTAAAGATGATAGCATTTGAAACGAATAGGTCATAAAACTTTGAAGTTCAGTCCATTTTAGCAACGTTTCTTTCGAACTAATTATTAGAGACGAGCCAACTACGTACATCGCAATTAAACCCGTATAAACGCAAAAATTCATTAACGGTGAGTTAAGTGCAACAATTTTTTCGGCTTTAGTAAAATCGTTTTTAACGTTTTCGCTTGCTTTATTAAACTTTTCTATTTCGTGCTTTTCTCTAACGTATGATTTAACTACTCTCATTCCCGAGATGTTTTCTTCAACAGATTCGTTTAGTTTATCGTATTTTTTGAAAATTCTATTAAAGAAGGGAATAGCTTTTCTCATAATTAGTGCAAGACCAACGCCTAAAATAGGCACGGTACACAAAAAGATTAGCGCCATTCGAGAGTTTATTGAGAAAGACATTACAAATGAGAATATCAACATAAACGGCGCTCGAATAGCCGTTCTAATAATCATCATATAAGACATTTCCACGTTAGTAACGTCAGAAGTAAGTCTTGTAACTAAACTAGAAGAAGAGAATTTGTCAATATTACTAAACGAAAAGTTTTGTATGTTGTGGAACATATCTTTCCTAAGGTTTTTTGCAAATCCGGAAGAAGCAATTGCGCAAAATCTACCAGATAACGCGCCACACGACATAGATAATAGCGCAACGAAAACGAGCAATAGCCCGAAAAATAAAATCGTCGGCATAAGTTCAGGCGTGCCTGTTGGGGATAAAATTCCAAAAATAAACGATAAAATTTTACTTGGTGGATTTAGTGCCCCGCCATCTCTAGCAAGAAAATTCATCGCTTCTAAAAGTAGTGACATAATCCAGGGGATAAGGCACTCTAAAATTACTTCAAGCGATATGAAAAGAGGTGCTAAAAAAGAAGGTTTTTTGTATTCTCTTATAGACTTAGAAAGGG
>CAJGCK010000053.1 GCA_904501795.1 uncultured Clostridia bacterium | reverse complement strand
GGCAAAGCGCCAGTTGTGGGACAGCGACGTCGCGGAGAGGGACGGCCGCTACCATCTCGTCTTCAGCGCGAAAGACCGTGACGACGTTTTCCATCTCGGCGTTTAAATAATTAACCGTTTCTTCGTTTAATAGTACGCCGTTGGTGGTTAGCGTAAACAAGAAAGTTTTGCCACGTTTTGCCCCCTGCTCTTTTGCGTATTCAACAGTCTTTTTAACGACTTCGAGATTCATTAACGGCTCTCCACCGAAAAAATCCATTTCTAATATCTTTCGGTTTCCACTGTTTTCAATCAAAAAGTCAACGGCATTTTTCGCCACGTCGAAACTCATATACTCGGCGCAACCTTTATATTTGCCCTTGCCCGCAAAACAATAATCACAACTCAAATTACAGTCGTGACAAACGTGCAAACATAAAGCTTTTACCAAATCGCTCTTTATAGGCGCGCTCTTTTTCTCTTCCGCATACAGCAAGCCTTGTTCTTTTAGTAAAAGTATCTCTTGCTCGATTTCTTTAACCGCTTGTTCGTCCGCCGACATAAAATCGTACGGCTCACCGTTAATTTTTTTTATAACTTCCGCAGTCAACGCGTCGCATATATGAAGCGAACTGCTTTCATTATCGAATAGGTAATATTTCCCGTCGAATTCAAATGTATGTACCATATATATCCCATTTTTTAATCTTATTAATACTTAAAACAAATACAAAATCAAGGAACGATAAATTTACCGTTCCTTGAAAGTAGTTTGAAAAAACTATTTTGCGTTGTTTACTTTTGCCTCTTTTTCTAATTTTTCGCAGTTTTGGTTACCTACCGTACAACTTGTCTTGCAGGCTGATTGGCAAGTGCTTCTGCATTCTCCACAACCCGTTTCTTTTCTTTGCTTGGGGGTTGCAACTAATTTTATTCTATTCATTTTATTACGCCTCCGTAAAAATTTGGTTTAATTTAATATTATTCTAATATATACTCGAAGATTTGTCAACTTAATTTTACTCATTTTGTTCTAAAGCAACGTTAGTGCCACTATTCCCGCAATCACGCACAACCCCGCAAGTACGGTAAGCGCCACTTTAAGCGCCGAAACGGGCGTTTTACCCGTCGTCTTTCCCGTGCTTCCGTTTACGAAAAAGTTGTAAAGTTTTTTGCCGTATTTATAGTTACCTATGTAGACGGGTAACATAACGTATTTATACGTGACGTTGCCGTGGGTCGTACTTACGTTCAAAAACGACACTACGTCGTATGAATATTGCGCAAGTATTCGACTGCGAATAGTAGCGTCCATTCTATTCTTCGCTTGTTGCCAACAGTCTTTAAGTTCCGTATCGTAATGGTACGCCATAAACCCTAGCAAATAACTTTCGTCATAACTTTTGCCGTTATTCGTGTCGAACGGGCTTACTTTGTCCATCTTTTTTTGGTCGAACTTACTACCTGCGGTTATCAATAAATCATCAAACGAATACCCGAAAGTTCCACTGACGTTTCGCCAAACTATATACGTTTCCGTTCGCCGATTTTTACCCGAGCCAACAACTCTCGTATACCTTTTCCCTATCCTACCATAGTAG
Source organism: uncultured Clostridia bacterium (assembly GCA_904501795.1). Taxonomy (GTDB): domain Bacteria; phylum Bacillota; class Clostridia; order Christensenellales; family Borkfalkiaceae; genus UBA1259. Next base: position 6,489 of record CAJGCK010000053.1, on the reverse strand, counting down.
GTAGAAAACGTGTTGCTATCAAAGGTAAAGCAAGGCGCGTACACGCCCTTTACGTTCTCAGCGGATAACGTTTTTTTGAACTTGCGCGGTGCGTAAAGACGGGATTTAGCCCATTTTTTAGCGTAATCCACCCCTTCTTTTAAACCAAAAGAAAAGGGTATTAACCCGTGGGGTTTTATCCCCGCGAGTTCATCTGTTTTTACCACGTGACTCGTTCCACAAAAGGGACAAGAAGACGCCGTTTCATCTTTTTGCAAAACTACTTTTGCGCCACAGTTGTCACAACTAAAAACCACCGTCTCGTCGCCCGACCATTGACTTTTTACTTGGTCAAAACCGTCTAAAACGTTTTGCTCTAATACGGTTAACATTTCGGGCAAGGACTGGCTAGTGCCACAATGCTCGCAATAAAGTGTTTGAGAGTTAGGCTCAAACACTAAATTCGCGCCACAGTTGGGACACTTTTCCATTTGAGTTTCTATTTGTTGAACTATCTCGCCGTTATTATCCGTTTGTGCTTCAAACGACATTTGCTCTATCCTTTAACCTAGATATTGTTGAGTTCTTCTAGCATTTTTTCTAAGTCTGCGCCGTGAACGTTTGCCGCTTCACCAACCGTTTCGCCGTGAGCAAGCGCGCAACCTAAACAATGCATTCCGTAAGACATTAAAATAGTGTCTGCGTTAGGATTAATCTCCAACGCGTCGAATATCAAGGTATCTGCCGTAATTTTTTTGTCTGCCATTTTTGTTTCTCCTTTATATTACAAAATTTTTTTCAGTTTATTATAATTTTGCTCCGCATTCGGCACAAAATTTTGCAGTTGCTTTTACTTTTGCGCCACACTCGGTACAAAATTTTTCTACGTCTAATTTTTCACCACATTCAGAGCAAAATTTAGCCGTTGCCGATACAATAGTAGCACCGCAAGCCGAACAAGTTCTTTTTGCCTTCGTTTCAACCTTTTGACTTTCGGTATTAGTCGCGCTCTTCATAGCGTCGGCAAACACCGCGCCTATACCTGCGCCTGCGCCTATACCCATTCCCGCGCCAACGAAAGCACCGCCCGTGCCTTGATTCTTTGCAGCGTCTTGCATCGCTTGGGCTGCGGCAACTTTCATCATTACGTCCGTCTTGTCGCCAAGTATACCTAAGCGACTGCGTTCGTCTATCGCCTTTTCAACTTCTTCCGGAACGGACATGTTCTCTATAAATAAGTTGGTTAATTTTAAGCCTATTTCACTAAACTTTTGACCAACGCTTGCAGATATTATTTGGTTAAACTCGATAGTATTACCCGCCAAATCTAACGCCGATACTTTGCTTTCGCCTATAGCGTCGGTTAAATAAGAAATAAGCATAGTTTTAAGCCAGTCGGTTATATCTCTCGTTACGAAAGTTGAGTTCGTACCGAAAAGTTCGTTTAAGAATACACCGGAATCATCCACCTTAAATGCATACGACCCGTACCCTTTTACACGCACCATGCCGAATTCGGGGTCTCTCATAACTATAGGATTAGCCGTGCCCCAACGTTGACCGGTGAACTGTTTAGTATTGATAAAGTAGATATCAACGGTTATAGGGGTTTGAAAGCCGTATTTCCAACCCGCAAGTTTTGATAGGATAGGAAAAATATCTGAATTAAGGTCGTAAGTACCCGCTTCAAACACGTCGCATATCTTGCCTTTATGTACGAATATTGCCTGTTGAGATTCCCTAACGATTAGTTTACTTTTATGGTTAATTTCTCTACCGCCGTTTTTTAGCGGAACTTTATACACTAAGGTATCTTTAGTATCGTCTGCCCATTCTATGATTTTAAGAAATAACGCCATATTAACCTCCGTTATTTTTTATTAAACGATTTTAGCTTTAAAATTTGTTTTTATATTTTTGATTTTACCACATTTTTATTTTTTTTACAATATTTTTTATTATTTTACTTTGATTTTTATTTACGTTTGTGCTAAAATACTACAAAAGAAAAAATTATATAGTTTTGCAGGTATAGTTCATCGGTAGAATAAGAGCTTCCCAAGCTTTGGAGGTGGGTTCGATTCCCATTACCTGCTCCATACAACAACACACCCTGTTTTTGGGGTGTGTTGTTGTATATAGTAGGTGTAGACGGAAACGAATTCGTTTGTTCTTTGTTAAAATGATTTTTATCACGTCTTTATGAACAAACGGTTCGGGCGTAGCAATCGTAGCTATGCGGAGATTATTCCCATTACCTGCTCCATACAATAACACACCCTGTTTTTGGGGTGTGTTAAGTTTAAAAATAAAAACACTAGTCGTTCTTTCCATAAGAAATCATGACTAGTGAATTTTTTAATAATTAAGTTAGCGCTTAACTTTCTTTCACTATAGGTTTTTTGGATACAAAGCCCCAAATCGAAACGTAGATAAACCGTATAGCGTTAGCGACGAGCGATGATATGACGAAACCTTCTAGTTTATATAGATAGGTAAACGTAAGCGTTGACGCGAAGAATATTACGCCGTAGATTATATTGCAAACGAACTGCTTTTTCTCGCCACGGAATTTTAATAGTACCACAAGCAATACCGTAGAAACAAAGTATATAACTTGAGCACCTATTGCAGGGAGCAAATAACGAGCCAACGAAACGTATAAATCGGGATATACGTGCGGTAAAATGATTATCGACCCAACGTAACAACCTAAAAAGCATAGTGCCGAAAGTCCCACTGCCACCGCCAAAATCTTAAACCACATTTTTCTAGTGAGTTCACCGTTATAGCGCACGAGATAGGTTATTACCACCGAGTTTATAGGCACGGTTAGCATAGCTATAATTTTACCGAAAAGGGACGCCGTATAATAAACTGCAACCGACTCGCCCCCTGCGAATATCATTAGCACCAAGCGGTCCGCGTTAAGCGTTAGGTTTTCGATTAGGTTTGAAAACACCAAAAAAGCGAAACTGCTCACGAAGAACTTAAAGTTCTTAGATAGCGAAAAGGGTTTGACGAAAATTTTGCTTTGAATAATAGCAAAGAACACGCCGAGTATTTCACCCGCAAGAATAGCGAGCATCCAGTCGCCCGTACCGTTAAATATAAATAATCCCGCAAAATACCCTATCGATATAAACAAATAATAGAAGAAGTATCTAACGAAATCGGCTTTAATTTTAAATCCAACGTCCGAATAGTACTTAAAAGCGGTTGCAACTATAAGTAACGAGTAGAATAAGCCCGTTTGCCAAGTCAAAACCTGAAGTTTATGTAAACAAATTAGCCCTACTGCAACCGAAACAATCGAAGATAATAGCAATAAAACGACGTAGTCACCGTTAGACGGTTTATGCTCGTTTTCGTTTATCAAACGAGAGTAGTTGCCCGCCGAACCAAACGAACACGCCGTTATGGATATTATAGCCATTAGCGTTAATGCAACGCCGTATTTTTCTACGCCAAGAATTTTCTCAAAACGTGGGTATAATAAGAACTGTAAAACACAGTTCATTATTACTACGGCGCCGATATTTAGCATTAAATCGGTTATTTTCTTTTTATTGCCCGAAGGAATAGAATTGTTCGATTTATTCATCAATACTGCCTGCCTGCTCCTCGCCTATCGTGGCGTTTTCTCTTTTTTTAGCACGGGTTTCTTTAACCTTTTTTACTATTGCGATTATCGTTTCTACCAAGAATACGAAACAAGATAGTATGGTAACTATATAAACTAGCGCTTTATTGAAGTTGGTGTATATATCTACTTTTGCAAACAACAACACGCTTGGATAGAACATAAACGGCAACGTCATTATCAAAAAGTAGAATACGTTTTTTACGGTCAGTTTTTCTTCTTTAAAAAAGAGTATTAGCGGAACTGCCATAAGCACCCAACTATACACTTGCGTTAGCGCCGGTATTACGTTATACACCATTATGGCGTACATATAAATTTTCCATTTTTTCTTGATGAAAAAACAACCGACAATAAACGTCAATAACATAAACAAATAGAAATTTTCGTAGAACAGAACAAGCGCGTTACCAAGCCCACCGAATAAACCGTTTGCGCTATTTTCAAAACCCATGTCTATTCTGGTTTTGCTGAACGCAATAATATTTTCGGCAAGAGTGCGCAAACACGTCAGCCCACCGAAAAAGAAACTCGGTAGTGCCAACATTAAAAGTGCGTATAGACTGCACCTTAACGCGTCTTTATAGCGTTTGTCTACTATTAGGAAAAACCCGAATAGTGCCGGGTATAACTTTATTGAAAAGGCAAACGCAAGGCTAACTAGCCCCACTTCGCGCAACACCTTGCTTTCACTTGAATAGGTGAACATATACACTGCCGTGAATATGATGCTTATAATTATTATATTGCCACGCTCTATTAAAAAAGCAAACGGAACGTTTATAACGAAAAATACCGCCAAAAGTATTCTCGTAAACCTTTCTTTAGGCAAATTTAAATAAATAACGATAGAGTATAATGCAATTAACACTACTGAAAAAACTATAGCAACCGCAATACATTCGGGGTAGTTTACCCAAGTAGCGCGGTCATCAAAAGCGGAGTTACCGTATTCTGCAGGGATAAATAGTGATAAAAACAAATATACGAGATTTGCCATCGGTGGATATATAACGTGTCGTTCGGTATAAACGCCTGCACCCTGAAACACGTCCCTTATAGAGTTAAACATATCCATAAACAAATCGCTTGCGTTTAAATAGAATATGCTAGTTAACTCCTTAACACCGCCTATCGCCCCTGCTATTAAAAACACGATAAGGCTTATGCTCATCAAAATTATAAAAAGGTTTTTGGGATTATTTTTACAAAAAAAAGCACGCATCGCTTTAGTTAATGCGTTTCGTTTTAGATTTTGGCTTTCCTTTTGCATGATAATACTTCCTTTTTAAATCTTTTTTTATTATAACATAATAATTACCCTTTTGCAACAACTTTTATACTTTACCTAAACACTAATTTTTTATATTGTTGACATAGCAATTTTAGGGTGGTATAATTATAAGTACATAAGATATTTTTCTGGAAACGTTTATTGATAGTGCGTTTTTTATAAGGAGACTAAAAAATGCAAGACAAAAACAATTACAACAAAATATTTACTATACCGAATTTTCTTTCTTTAATTCGAATAGCGCTAATCCCCGTTATGTTCTATCTTTTTAGGGCAAAAAAGTTTATCGAAACGGCGGTGGTTTTGGTCGTTTCGGCAATAACCGATTTGGCGGACGGGTTTATTGCAAGAAAATTTAATATGGTATCTAAACTTGGAAAAGCGTTAGACCCCATTGCAGATAAACTTACTCAGGGCGTGGTTCTTCTTTTTTTGTTGCAGTACTTCCCCTACATGCTTTTGCCACTATCGTTACTTTTAGTGAAAGAAGTGCTTACGGGCATATCGCAACTTATTGTCCTTATAAAGTACGACGTTGTTTTAGGCGCAGTTTGGCATGGTAAATTAACCACCGCGTTTTTATATTCTATGGCGTTTTTACATATCGTTTGGGTTGATATACCTAAAGTACTATCTATCGTGCTCGTTTCAGTTTGTTTGTGCTTGATGGTTTTTTCTCTTATAGCCTACAACGTTAGAAATTTTAGGGTAATAAAAAACGGAAAACAATCTAGCAACGATTTAGAATAATAAAATTGCGACAAAATGGGCTGTCAAAAAATAAATATCCCCACGTTGAACGTGGGGTTTTTCTTTAACGGGTGAAACCCTACATTACCAGCCACCCTTGAGCAAGGGTATTGAGGTCTGCCATTTGCATTTACTTAAACGGACTTTCGGGATAATCTATCCTCAACTGTTCGCCTAATTTATCTTCTTCTAACTGACCTGCTATATATTCTTTTATTGCTTTGGTGTTTTTGCCTACCGTATCAACATAATATCCCTTACACCAAAATTCTCTATTGCGATATTTGAACTTGAGATTCCCCCATCGTTCATATATCATTAAACTACTTTTACCTTTTAAATATCCTACAAAACTTGACACTGCCATTTTTGGCGGAATCTCAAGTAACATATGTATATGGTCTTTACATATTTCTGCTTCAATTATATTTACGCCTTTCCATTTACACAATTCTCGTAGAATTGCCCCTATTTCTCTTCCCTTTTCTCCAAGCATAGCAACTCGCCTATATTTTGGTGCAAATACTATGTGATATTTGCAATTCCACTTCGAATGTGCTAAACTATGTATGTCATTCATACTTTGATGACCTCCTTTTGATTTTTTGTTGGGTTTGCAGACCTCAACTTTATTATATCAAAAGGAGTTTTTTTGTTCAAGAATCATAGGTTTAACCTTTTTTGAACCCCGTGTCTAACACGGGGTTTTCGCTATACAATAAAGGCTAACGAAAATTCGTTAGCCTTTTTTACGTTTTTTATTAATCTCTTCCGCCGTCGTTAATATAAAGTATGCCTAAACAGTCTTCACCACAGTGGCTAG
>CAJGCK010000052.1 GCA_904501795.1 uncultured Clostridia bacterium | reverse complement strand
AGTAGAAATTTAGAATATATGATGGAATTTGGTTTACCTGTGTATAAAATTCGTGGTGGTGGGTGTTATTATAATCACAATAAGCCTGAAATGGATTTGTTTCAAATAAAAAATTAGGGATAAGAAATATGCATTCAATAATAGAGGAAAAAGGCTTTTTGAAAGGAAATAGTCAAGAGATAATTAAAAAATTAACCGATAAAGAACTAAAGGAAGTTGCACCAAATATTTGGGAATTAAATAGTGAACAAAGTATTTGGATGGCAGATATGTGGACAGACGAGAAAGATGGCTTTATGTGTGGATATAGAATGGGTTTTTAAGATATGGTAGAAAACCCCACAAGATTTGATGGTATTCCTTATTATAATTCAGTTTATATTTGTACAAAAGAAGGGAAAGAAAGAATTTTATATAAGTATAACGAAATTTTTCTTTTTGAAAAAGTTGATGGTGGCTATGAGTTTAAGGGTGTATATTCGTTAGATGTAATAGACGACGATACAATATGGTTTAAAAGGAAAGGTAGGTTATAATATGAAAAGTGAAATAAAAAATTATATTACAGGAAAAGAAGTTTATCACATAACAAAAGGGCAAGGTATTGTAGAAAAATACGAAGAGAGGAATAATGGAAAAAGTTATATTTATGTAAATTTTATAAAGACAAATAAAACAATAATGATGGCTTATCCATTGGCGTTTAAGGAACATTTAATAATAAGCGGAGAAGAAATCAATAAGATAATTAAGGCCGACTTATTAGAATGTGAAAAACCTGTTTCAAATGCTCAATCAACAAATCAAAAAGTAACTATAAAATCGGGGAGGAGATATCTCGGTGCTGGATATGAGTTAGTGAATTATTTGCTTAAAACTAACTATCCACCTAGACAGACAAGCATTTGGGAAGTAACCAGTAATTTATACATTTGGTTGCCTAGGATAGACGGTAAAACACGTGATGGCTGGTGCAACTATTTTGAGAATGGTAATACTAATACGATAATTGAAAAAAACATAGTTAGCCATTATTCTCCAACAGGATTGAATCATCCTTATAGGTGGGTATTTGATAGAAAAGACAATGGTTTTATATTTATGGGTGTTTATAAATTAAGAGAGCCTGAAAGTACTAATATGAAAAGAATTTTAGATAAGGTTGATGATGTAATAGAGATATAGATATTACAAGCAACAAAAACAAAAAGTAGTTTTACGTACCTAATCTTCCGCCAAGAGCAAACAAATCCGAACTCTTGGAGATGTTTGTTTTTTTATTTTAAATTTTTAAAAAACTTTTCAAATATGACATACATTTGGCGCAAAGAGTTTATATAATTGAATTATAAAATAATCATTTGAGGTTTTATTATACAAATAAAAAACTTATTTACATTAAAGGAGGAGATTGAGTTATGAGTGTAATAGGTGCAATTATAGGTGATATAGTTGGTTCAAGATTTGAATTCAATAATTATCGCAAAAAAGACTTTAAATTTTTTAGTGACGACTGTTATTTTACCGATGATACGGTTATGACGTTAGCCGTTGCTAAAGCAATAAATGAAACCGAAGATATAGAACTTTTGCATAAAGAAGTAACAACAATTATGCAAAAAATCGGTAGACAATACCCAAATTGTGGTTATGGTGGAAGATTTTATAATTGGATGTTTTCGGATAAACCCTATCCATATAACAGCTTTGGTAATGGTTCTGCTATGAGAGTTGCTTTTTGTGGTGAAATAGCAAGCACCTTAGAACAGGCTATAAGGCTTTCTTATGAAGTTACAAGGGTGACACATAATCATTATGAAGGGATTAAAGGTGCAGAAGCAACTGCCGTTTGTGTTTTTTTAGCAAGAACAGGTAAAAGTAAAAAAGAAATTGGCAAATACATTAAACGACATTATTATGATTTAGATTTTACTATTGATGAAATAAGACCAACTTATAGGTTTAACGAAACTTGTCAACAAACAGTTCCACAAGCAATACAAGCATTTTTAGAAAGTGAAAGTTTTGAAGACGCAATTAGAATTGCCGTTTCGGTTGGTGGTGATAGTGATACACTCGCTGCAATAACTGGTAGTATTGCAGGGGCTTATTATGGTGTTTCAGAAGAGTTTGAAGATTCGGCTATGTCTTATTTAGATGACAACCTGCAATATATTTATTTAAGTTTATATGAAAGTGGTAGCGCACTTAATAAGGACAATATTTTTAATAAACCTTATGTTAAAAAAAGGCCATGCACTCTTGGTTTTGAAAAAAAGTAGTAAGAGATAATATGAAAGAATTTTACGAGGGGTAGATAAGAATGTGTATGGAAGATATAACAAAAGGTGCGTTAAAAATGTTAGAACAGCTGTTTAATGGGGAATATGACCCGTGCAAATTTTCTGTTGACTTTCCAGATTATTGTTATGATAATTATGAAAAAATAGAAGCAGAATACAAGGGGTTGGGCTATTATTTAGATCAAGATGTGCCCGATATTTGTGATGAAGGTGAGCCTGGCTTTGACCCAACAAATATGATAAATCAATTAAAAAAAGTTTATGATGGGGCGTTAGAAATAATTAAAAGAGATATAGTAAAATGCTTTATATGTGGAACGGAGTTTGATAGAGACTCAACCGATGATTTTTGCCCTGCATGTGGGTGGATACATTTGGGTATAGAAAGGACGTTTGACTTAGACGAGCTAAACGAGACAAACAAAATATCTATTAATAATGCAAGAAAAAACGCTAAAAACGGTCTTGATATTTGGGGTGACCCAATAGAACCAGATTTATTAAAAAATATTAACACAAAAGCACTTACTTAAACGGTAGGTGCTTTTGGGTTTTGGTTTATTATCAGTTTATTCGGATTTCTATGCTAACTCTTCGCACCAAAAGGCACCAAAGGGTGCCTTTTTTGTGTGGCGGAGAGTGATGTTAAAATTTTAGGTAATATTTTAATACAATAATTATTTTAAATCGTTGAAAAAATTTTTTTAATATTGTATAATATAACAAAATTTGATAGTTTATAGTTTTATTGAATTAGCTTATATGGTTGTCGTCACTCTACCGCAAATAAAACTTATAATATTAACGTTAAAAACGTGTATTTTAGAGCGGTAAACGCTTTGCGTGTTTGTGGTTCAATAATAAACTTAACCTTTGAAAACACCAATTGTTTTGACGGCTGTAAAAATAGGCTACGCAAAGATAATGCAAAAATATATGGTAAAATAAAAATAGACGAATAGATAAAAATTTAATTATGAAACTACTTTCGCCCGCGGGGAACCAAGAAAGTCTTAGGGTTGCCGTTTATAATGGTGCCGACGAAGTTTATCTTGGAATAAATCAATTTAATGCGAGAAACAACGTTGACTGTTTTGAACTAGCCGACTTAGAAGATGCGGTTGTCTTTTCGCATGCCCACGGCGTTAAAGTTTTACTTGCGATAAACGTTTTGTTTGATGATAGCGAGATTAATAAAGCAATAAACGTTATAGTTTCGGCTTACAACCTTGGGGTAGACGCGTTTATCGTGCAAGACGTTGGTCTTGCAAAGATTATAAGCGATAACTATCCTGAAATAGAACTACACGCAAGCACTCAAATGGCGGTTCACAATCTAGAGGGCGTATTAGAGCTTGAAAAACTTAATTTTAAAAGAGTTGTTTTAGCTAGAGAAACTCCGCTATCGGAAGTTAAAAGAATAAAAGAAAACTCTAAGATTGAAATAGAATATTTTGTTCACGGAGCGTTATGTGTATCGTTTTCGGGTAATTGCTACTTGAGTTCGAAACTGTTTTCCGCGAGCGGAAACAAGGGAAAGTGTAAACAATTGTGTCGTTTACCTTACACTTTATACAAATCAACCCAAAAATTAAAGCGCGGATATTTACTTTCGGCAAAAGACTTTTGCTTGATAGATAGGTTAAAGGACCTTGAAGAAGCGGGGGTTGACGTTCTTAAAATTGAAGGGCGAGCGCGTAGACCTTATTACGTTGGCGCGGTGACAAGAGAATATAGGAAGGCGCTAGATAACGAAAAGTACGAGTTAAACAACTTAAAACTCGCATTTAATAGAGATTATACCGAGGGTTATTTTAATGGTAACGGAAATATTATTTCCACTTTCAATAATCACGTTGGTTTACCCGTTGGTAAAGTTGTCAAAGTAGTAAATGGCAAGAAGTTTAACCAAGTTTCTTTTTCGTCTAACCAAAAAATTTCACAAAAATCTGCGATAAAAATATTTAACAACGGCGAAGAAGCGAACACCGTTTCATTATACGACTTAAGGAAGGACGGAAACACGTATACTTTTACAACGACGCAAGATGTTAAGTTAAACGGTACGGTTAATCTTATAGTCGATAGCGACGCTGAAAATAGTTTAGTTAATTATCAAAGAAAAGCGCCTATTGATATAGAAATTAGTTTAGTCCCGAACGAAAATATTTTCGCCAAAGTTTCTTATGGTGATAAATTCCAAAACGTATACGGTGAAATTTTGCAACCTTCTGTTAATAGACCGATTATTAACGAAGAGTTGACCAAAAACTTTGCAAAAAACGAACTTTTTAGCGCTAAACTATCTATATCTAATTCGCTTAATACGTTCATGACAAAACAAAGCTTAAATGCTTTTCGTAGAGAAGTTTTTTTAACGGCAAAAAATTTAATAAAAAGCGCGTTTTTAAAAAAAGTTGACCCAATTTTCGTTAAACCTAAAAAAGCAACGAAAGTTTTTACGGATTTTGAATACGTTTATAATGAACATGCACCGTTAAATAGCAAGAGAATAGTATATTCACCTGAAACGTATGAGTTGTCTTGCCTTAAAAAAATATTAAAGCGCGCAAAAGAACTTGATAAAACGGTTTATTTAGATACACCGAATTTCGCATTAAAAAAAGACGTTGAGTTTTTGGACGACTTAATTAAAAAGACGGGAGTGGCGGTTGTTGTAAATAATTTGTACGCGTTATCCTTTAATACTGAAAAGGTAATAGGTCCCGCGCTAAACGTTTACAACTCCTTTACTGCAAACTTTTATGGATTGCCTTTTATGACGGCGGAAAGTGATTTGGGAAAAAAGGCGGAAGTTCCTTATATGACGTTAAGACACTGTCCTTTAAAAAATCATTTAAATGCAAGTTGTGAGAAATGCCCGTATTCAAACGATTTTTATTATAAAACCGATGATGGAAAAACTTTTAAATTATCTAGAAAAAAGTTAATAGACTGTACTTTTTATCTAAATTAAGGAGCAATTATGCAAAAGAAAACTTTAATACAAACGTTGAAATTTACCTTGTTTTCAATTTCAGCAGGTATAATTCAAATTGGTGCAGACGCCATTTGTAACGAACTTATTTTACTCCCCGCACATATAAGCCACTTGATAGCGCTTGTTTTATCGGTTGTATTTAATTTTACCGTTAACAAAAAGTTCACGTTTAAATCTGCCACGAACGTACCGATTGCGATGCTTAAAGTTGCGCTATTTTATTTGGTATTCACACCTTTATCTACGTGGTGGACGAAAGAGTTGGTCGCTATTTCAGTTAACGAATATATAGTTCTTGCAGGAACAATGCTTATAAACTTTGTTACAGAATTTTTATATTGCAAATTTGTTGTTTATAGAAATAGTGAAGATACTCTTTCAAGCAAAACCGATAGAGAAAACGATAAAGAAGAAAATAATACGGAAGAAAAATAAAAAGCTGTTGCTTTTCTAAATTAAAAAACTTTTTTTAAAGACTGATAATTTATCAGTCTTCTTTCTTAAAAAAATTAAAAAATTATTACTTTTTTTATTCGTTTTACTATTGAAATTTATAACTTTATATTGTATAATATAAAAAAATAAAATTTGATGGCTTTTAATTTAAAATTTTAATTCTAAAAAAATTTTCAAAAAAAATAGTCCTTGCAAAAGAATACAAGAACTATTTTGGCAGGGGAGACGCGACTCGGGCGAAGCCCTGCGTAGTGAAACGGAGCAGTCAGCAACCGGGGTAGGTTGCGTGAAAGATAAAAAAAATAGTCCTTGCAAAAGAATACAAGAACTATTTTGGCAGGGGAGACGCGACTCGAACACGCAACCGGCGGTTTTGGAGACCGCTGCTCTACCAATTGAGCCACTCCCCTAAGCGAGTATTATTATATAAAAAATATAGTTTGTTGTCAACAAAAAAACTTAAGTTAAAATAAAATTCTTTAATTTTGTAATTATTTATTTTAAATACGCAAACGTAACGTCGTATTTGAGATGTTAATTAATAAACGAAAAAAATTTTTTATCAAACAAGGAGAAAAATTATGGCAAAATCAAGATTAATAGGTAGTTATCCCGTAATAGGAATAAGACCTACGATCGACGGTAGAAGAGGACCCTTGAAGGTTAGAGAGAGTTTAGAAGTTCAAACCATGAACATGGCTAAAAACGCCGCAAAACTTATTGAAGACAACGTTTTTTATTCTAACGGCGAAAAGGTTAAGGTAGTTATAGCCGATACAACTATCGGTAGGGTAGCAGAAGCAGCCGCTTGTGCCGACAAGTTTAAAAAAGAAGGTGTTGATATCACTTTAACAGTTACGCCTTGCTGGTGTTATGGCTCTGAAACTATGGATATGGACCCGAATACTATTAAAGCCGTTTGGGGTTTTAATGGAACAGAGCGTCCAGGGGCGGTTTATCTTGCGGCAGTTTTGGCAGGGCACGCTCAAAAGGGTTTACCCGCATTTGGTATTTACGGACATGACGTTCAAGATTTAGACGATACTTCTATTCCGCAAGACGTTTCGGAAAAAATATTACGTTTTGCAAGATGCGCAGTTGCAGCTGCAACCATGCGTGGTAAATCGTATTTACAAATAGGTTCTATTTGTATGGGTATAGCAGGCTCGATAGTTGATACCGAATTATTCGAAAAATATCTCGGTATGAGGGTTGAAAGTGTTGACGAAGTTGAAATTATAAGAAGAATGACTGAAGGCATCTACGATAAAGCTGAATATGAAAAGGCATTATCATGGGTAAAAGCAAACTGCAATCCCGACTTCGATAAAAACCCCGAGAACTTACAAAGGACTAAAGAACAAAAAGAAAAAGACTGGGAATTTACCGCTAAAATGGCTTGTATTATAAAAGACCTTATGAACGGTAATAAAAACCTTCCTGTAGGCGCTGAAGAAGAAATGGTTGGCCATAACGCAATTGCGGCTGGTTTCCAAGGTCAACGTCAATGGACGGACTTTTACCCCAACTGTGACTTCCCAGAAAGTATATTAAATTCTTCTTTCGACTGGAACGGCGCTAGAGAACCTTATATTTTAGCAACCGAAAACGATAGCCTAAACGGTGTTTGTATGCTATTTGGTAAGTTGTTAACGGGTAGAGCGCAAATGTTTGCCGACGTAAGAACTTACTGGTCGGGTGATGCCGTTAAACGCGTTACGGGCTACGATATAGAAGGCAAGGCAAAAGAAGCCGACGGATTTATCCACCTTATAAACAGCGGTGCTTGCTGTGTAGACGCGTGCGGTGAAGTTAAAGACGAAAAGGGCAACGCCGTTATGAAAAAATGGTGGGAAATGACCGATAAAGATATTGATAAATGCATGAAAGCAACCACGTGGCCTTATGCAGATCTTGGATATTTCCGTGGCGGTGGATATTCAAGCCGTTTCGTGACTAAAGCTGAGATGCCGTGCACCATGGTTAGATTAAACATGGTTAAAGGGTTAGGCCCTGTTATGCAAATAGCAGAAGGTTGGACGGTTGCGCTTCCAGATGAAGTTACCGATAAACTTTGGAAGAGAACCGACTATACTTGGCCTTGCACTTGGTTCGCACCAAGAGTAACCGGTAAAGGCGCTTTCAAAACCGCATATGAAGTTATGAATAACTGGGGCGCTAACCACGGCGCTATTTCATACGGACATATCGGTGCTGATTTAATTACTCTATGTTCAATGTTACGTATTCCAGTATGCATGCACAACGTAGATGAAGAAAAGATTTATCGTCCTGCATGTTGGAACGCTTTCGGTATGGATAAAGAAGTTCAAGATTATCTTGCTTGCAAGAACTATGGACCTTTATACAAATAATTTTGCATAAATTTATCTATTGAGATAAAAAATGCTAAAAAAAGCCACCTATTTGGGTGGCTTTTCTATTTACAAGATT
>CAJGCK010000051.1 GCA_904501795.1 uncultured Clostridia bacterium | reverse complement strand
TTCTCTTTTACTATCCATGCTTTTGTTGATTTCTTGCAGTATCCTTTTATCTGCATGTGATAGTGGTAATAATGGTACAAATTCAAGCACAGGACATACAACTTGTAGTCATAATTATATTGTTACAGAAAGAAAAGCAACTTGTTCTACAGGTGGTTATGCGACTTATAAATGCTCCTTTTGTAGTGACTCCTATCAAGAATATGAAACGGCTTTAGGGCATACAACAAGTAGTGGTACTTGTTCAAGATGTGGTCAGAAATTTGAAACTGAGATATGGAAATCTTCGTTTTATGTTGACGAATTTAACAATCCTACAAGTGAAGCATATATGCGTAATGTGGATGTTTTTGTTGGCACGTTTAGTAATAGTGCGACAACAAATTCTAAATTATATGCACGAATTTTAATAGATGCGGAAGATGTAGCCATAAAATTATGGGAATACGGCAGTCTAGAAGTAAACGCTTATTCTACAACTTATTATGATATAACATTATTAGATGATAATGGAAATAAGCATTATACAAATGGAACAATGTATAAAAATGGCGAGCGTATTTATTTTGAAGATTGGACTTTTGTATCTTTGTTACAAGAGAATCAAAGTCTAAAAATTTATATTGTTGAAGATTCTAAATATGGTTATAATTCTACATATCTATTTGAAGTTAAAAATGGAAACTTCAATAATGTGTATTCAGACTTTTATTATAAATATATGAATTAAAAGTGTAGCACACTATACTTTGCAATCAAAGTCGTGTGATTTGCAAAGAAAAAATGAAAAGAGTAGCAGAAATTTGCTACTCTTTTATAATGCTTTTAAAAAATCCCTATGGGACACGCACTTTTCGCAACGGGCTTTTGTTAAAAAATTTTTTCAAAGTAATACTTTTCCTTGTCTTCTCTCTTATAAGTTAACCCTAAACGCTCGATAAGTTTTCTAGACGCAAGGTTGTTTTTAAAACAACGTGATCTAATCTTTTTGATCGAGTGTTTTTCTCGCATATAATCTATAACTGCTTGCGCGCTTTCAGTCGCGTATCCCTTGCCATGATACTCGCTAAAAAATCTAAACCCTATTTCCACACCGCCGAAATAATCGGGAGTATGCAAAACGAGTTCGCCTATCATTTTTTCGTTTTCTCTAACGGCAAGCGAATACTCTTCACCCGTTTCTTTTAACTTTTTTTGAAAGTTAAAAAACCAGTTTGGCGTTGGGCTCTCTCCGTTTAAGTCTTCGTGATAATCGTACCCCCAAAACTCGTTAAGTTTTTCGTCCAAGTAAAGTTTTGCATAAACTTCTTCGTCGTCCTTTTTTACGTCGGTAATAGTAAGCCTATCAGTCGTTAAATTAAAAGGCGTGAAAATTTCGTCTATAACCGTATTAACGTACACGTTGTTCTTTCTTTTAATCTCCGCGGGGTGATATTGCATTTTAGAAGTCCTAAGCCCTTCGTCACCACAGTCTTCTTCCCTATTAACCCAAATAACGCTATCCGTCTTGAACGTTTTAACGAAACTGCTTGCAAGCGTAGGGTAAACGCCCTTGTATTCACTAAGCGCTTTTTCAACGTGAACGATAAGCGTGTCTCCCAAAATTTCGCCAACGGAAACGCCAACGATTTTATCTTGAACCCTTAAAATACCTGCAAGTTGATTTAAATCTTCAAAACGTTCTATTAGTTTAACACATAATTCTTGATCTTTTTGCGCATAAGCATCGTTTTTAGCATGCTCGCCGTAATACTCTTTCAAAAATTCCAAAATTTTTGGAACGTCTTCTTTAGTCGCGACTGAAAAAGAGTGCTCGGGGTATTCTTTTTTGAACTTATTAACGTGATTTCGTTGCCCAGACAACTTTTTGCCCGAATAGGTAACGAAATTTTGGGCTAAATAAATATAGTCGTTCCAGTCTCTATCAAACTCAACCTTTGAGTAAGCGTATCTCTTTTCTAAAAGATCGGCGCGCGCATCGTCAACGCATGTGAAAACTAACGGGATTTTCTTTTCTAAACAATATTCTTCGATTTTTAAAAGTGCGCCGTCACAATCTTCACCGATAGGATAATAAAAACACTCCGTCCCGTCTTCTGCTATTTCTCTCATTATAAGCGTTTGGTTATATATGCAAAACGCCGTTTTATAGTAGTCTTGCCACATAAATTTTTCGCCAAGCGTTATGTCGCAAAAATTTTGGTCGGACTGCTCTAAATACTTTTCTATTTCTTTTTCTCTATTTTCTAACGAAATTAAGTCTATCATAAATCTCTAAAAAAGAGTGCGAATTTGCACTCTTTATATTATTTGTTTTTGGTTACGAACTCTAATATTTCTTGAAGCCTATCCAAATCGTCTCTTGTATAATAATCAATATATATTCTACCCTTTCTATCGTTGCCGATAGCGTTAACTTTCGTGCCGAAAACCCTTTGCATATTCATTATAAGTTCTTTCAGTTCTAAAGAAAGTTCTACCTTTTGCTTTTTAGGTTTTTCTTCTGCGGGTGGTGCAAAGTATTCTCGCACCATTTTTTCGGCATCTCTAACCGAACTTCCCGTGCTAATTATTTTTTCAGCAATTTTTGGTTGGTCAATCGTTGGAATAGAAACCAGCGCCCTTGCGTGCCCCGCCGAAAGATTGCCATTTGCCACCATCTTTATAACGTCGGGAGATAGGGTTAGTAGTCTTAACGTATTTGCAATAGCCGGACGAGATTTACCTATTCTATCCGCCAAGTCTTCTTGGGTAAGCCCATAATCGTCCATAAGCGAACGCATAGCCGTTGCCGCTTCTATCGGGTTAAGGTCTTCCCTTTGCAAGTTTTCGATAAGTGAAATTTCTTTTATTTGGCGTTCGGTATAGTTTTTGATTATAACGGGCACTTCTTTAAGTCCTGCAATTTTACTTGCCCTAAATCTTCTCTCGCCCGCGATAATCATATATCTATCGCCACTCTTGTTAACAATTATCGGCATTATAACGCCGTGTTTCGCTATAGAATCCGCAAGCTCGTTAAGAGCGGTTTGGTCAAAAACCTTTCTCGGTTGATTTGGGTTTGCAAAAACTGAACTAACGTCAACGGTAGTCACGCCTTCTTTTTCGGTATTTTCTTGACTATCAAACACAAGACTCTTTCCGTATTCTTCTTCGGTTGCCGAAAACAATGCTGACAAACCTTTCCCTAAACGGTTATTATTTTTCATTTAACTTTCTCCACTCGCGGAAAAACCGCAAATTATTTTTTCTTGTTTTGTCTTTCTAAAAATTCTTCGGTAAGCGCTAAATACGCTCTTGCCCCCGTACAACGCGTATCGTGTAGCATAATAGGAACGCCGTGACTAGGCGCTTCGGCAAGCCTAATATTTCTTGGAATAACGGTTTCATAAACGGTTTTGCCAAAGAACTTACGTATTTCGCCTGCAATTTGTCTTGAAATAATTGCTCGGGTATCGTTCATAGTTAGCACTACCCCGTCAATTTTAAGGTTGGGATTTAGATGCTTTCCAACTAGTTTAATGGTGTTTATAAGTTGGCTAAGCCCTTCCATCGCATAATACTCGCTTTGAATAGGGATTATAACTTTATCCGAAGCCGTTAACGCGTTGATAGTCAAAAGCCCAAGCGACGGCGGACAGTCTATCAATATATAATCGTATTCCTCTCTTACCGTTTCAACCGCGTTTTTGAGGACGTGTTCTCTACCCTTTATGTAAACGAGTTCAACTTCCGCTCCTGATAAATCTATGTGCGACGGTAAAATGTCTAGGTTTTCGATTTGCGTGTTAAGCACGGCTTCTTTTACAGGCATTTCATCTATAAGAACGTTATATACCGAATTTTTAACTTCACTTTTATTAAAGCCTAAACCGCTAGTTGCGTTGCCTTGCGGGTCCAAGTCAATCAATAAACACTTTTTTCCCTTAGACGCAAGGTATGCCGACAAGTTAACGCACGTCGTCGTTTTGCCAACGCCACCCTTTTGATTTGAAAAAGCAATAATTTTCCCCATAGTCATCTCCTAATTAAAAGTTATAAAATCTTACTTTTTTTATCTTGCTTTATTTTTCTTCTTTGTCTTTTGTTTCGCCTTTAATAATAGCGTCGTCCTTGTTTTCTTCTTTTTCAGGCTCAGCGTCTGCTTTTTTTGTTTGATTTATCTTTTCTTTGATTATAACGCTTTCTTTTCTCTTGAACGGATTTTCTCTAAGTTTAGCTTCGTTTTCATCCATAAACGCCATAATCTCTTCAACGCTCTTCCCTTCCATCAACAAATCAACTTCTTCGGTGAAGATGGTTTCTCTCTCAACTAATAAGCGTGCCATATTATCGAGTAGTTTTTTGTTTTCTGAAAGAAGTTTCCTTGCCTTTTGCAATCCGTTTTTAATTATGCTTTGAACTTCTTCATCAATAACGCTCGCCGTTACTTCACTATAAGTCACGTGCGATTGCATATCTCTACCTATAAAGAACTCTTTGTCAGACGCATAAGATATGGGCCCAACTTTTTCGCTCATACCCCACTCGGTAACCATAAGCCTTGCGCGTTTGCTTACCGCCTGAATATCTCCCGAAGCACCCGCCGATATATCCTTAATAATAAGTTCTTCGGCGACTCTACCACCCAAAGTCATTACAATATCGTCTAATAGTTTTGCCTTAGTTAAGTGGTTGTCATCACTTTCAGGTCTAGTCATAGTATATCCCGCCGCTTGACCACGCGGAATAATCGAAACTTCGTGAACAGGGTCACAGTTAGGCAACAATCTTGCAAGAATAGCGTGACCTGCTTCATGGTAAGCGGTAATTCGCTTATCCGTTTCGGTAACCAACCTACTCTTCTTTTGCGGACCGATAATAACTTTGTTTATGCCTTCGTAAAGGTCTTTGTTGGTAATAAATTTTCTATTCTCTCTCGCCGCTAAAATAGCCGCTTCGTTCAACAAGTTTTCAAGATCTGCACCAGAGAACCCACTAGTCATACGCGCAACGTTCTTAAAATTAACGTCGGGCGACAGCGGTTTATTGCGTGAATGAACTTTAAGAATTGCTTCCCTGCCCCTAACGTCAGGAACGTTAACGTAAATTTGTCTATCAAATCTACCCGGTCTTAACAGCGCGGGGTCTAAAATGTCTGCTCTATTCGTCGCAGCCATAACGATAATACCGTCGTTAGTTTCAAACCCGTCCATTTGAACGAGAAGTTGGTTTAGCGTTTGCTCTCTTTCATCGTGTCCGCCACCCATACCAGTGCCACGTTGACGACCTACCGCGTCAATTTCGTCTATAAACACGATACACGGCATACTCTTTTTAGCAACGTCAAACAAATCACGCACCCTAGACGCACCAACACCAACGAACATTTCAACAAAATCCGAACCACTTATAGAAAAGAACGGCACGCCAGCCTCACCCGCAACGGCTTTTGCGAACAACGTTTTACCCGTTCCGGGAGGGCCTACTAATAAAACACCCTTGGGTATTCTTGCGCCAAGTTCAGAGAACTTGCGTGGGTTTTTCAAAAAATCTACTACTTCAGCAAGTTCAGCCTTTTCTTCTTCTGCGCCAGCAACGTCTGAAAATCTAACTTTTAAGTTTTGATTTAATCTAGCGTTAGTTTTTGCAAAATTCATAGCGCTCTTCGTTCCGCCTTGCGTATGAACCATTAATATAAACAATATGATTGCAACGATAATAGTTCCGCCTATAGGCAATAACGAAGACCAAATCGACCCAGCGTTAGGATCGGTGTAGCTATAAGATATCCCTGATTCAGTTAGAGTTGCTTCTAAATCTTTAGCCGTCGACCTAGAATAAACGGTCGTATACGAAATAACTGCTTGAGTATTGTTGTTTTGCTTGATTTTAAGCGAGAAATTGACAACGTATCCATCAAATTCAACGTGTAAAATTTCTGCGCCCGCAAAAGTCGAGGCTTGAATAGTGTTACTAGTAACGGGTAATACTGAAGCATTATCGGTTAATTCCTTAGCCGTAATACTCTTCCCATCATCACTAGAAGTAGAAGAAAGTTCAACTAATTTGTTGAATTCTGATAAATTAACTGCAACACTAGAGTTAAAACAGTTAGTAAAGGATAATACTCCTATTATAACAACGATAATAGCAAGAATTATCCAAATTAATTTTGGTTTTTTTGCCTTCAAAACAAGTCTCCTTTATGATTGTTAATCTTTTTTTATAAAATTATTGTATAAAATGCTTAAATCTACATTGAAATACTAATATTTTCTTATATATTATACCTTAATTTAATATAAAATACAATAATATATAAAAATTTTTTGACAATTTATAAAAAATATTTTATTTTTATATGCGCCACGCAGTAAAATTTATCAAAATATTTTTGCGCTTAAAAAATAATGTATTTAAAATTAGTTTAACGCAAAGTAACCAAATAAATCTATTAATAAAATATTAATTAAAAGTTTTACCTATAAAATTAATCGAATTTTTATATTTATCCAAACTATATTATAAACAAAAGCATAAAAAGTTTAATAATAAGTTTCGAACGGCTTAATAAACAGTCGGTTTTTATCTTTAAAAAATCGCATTTAGACGGTCTGAGACAAAATAGCATAAATTTTTAGGTGGGATTTTATTTTTTGATTTTGTCTCACTTCGTTAGTTTTTTGGCAATTTTTATTCTTTCTTTTTTTTCTTTTTGTTTCACGTGAAACTTATTTGTGAACTTAAAAAAATAACGTTTCACGTGAAACAAAAAAATTGGGGTAATTAAAATTTTAACAAATAATAGAATAACACCATAAAATAGGGGAAAATAAGAGTAAAAACAGGTAAAAATGCTATAAAAAGAGCGTTTTTTGTGATTTATTAATGCTTTTACCAGAAAAATTTATAAATATTATAATAAAAAATTAAATTGATATAATTTATTTTATAAAACTTTAGTAAAAAAATTGTAAAAATTGCAGTTCTATAATTAAATCTATATGTTTTATATTATAAATATGCGTTATTTGATAAATTTACTATACAGATATGTATAATTAATAAAATATTACTAATAAATCATATAGAAGATTATTAATAATTTAATAACGTAAAAAGTAATTAAATTTAACAATTTAACAAAAAACAAGCGCAGTAATTGTTGCGCTTGTTTTTTTATGAAAAATTTATTTGTTATAATTTATGCGCTTATTAGCGCTGTTATATATGATATTATATTTGGTAATGATAGGTTAGATAATAACGAGTTGTATAAGTTGATAGAATACAAGAAATTCGTTATAGGATATTGATTTAAGTTAGCGATAAAGCTTTGACAAAAACCGAGGGGAATAATGCTAACTATCATAATAATAAATTCAACTACAACGACGCCTTTAATTAAACCTAATATAGCGCCAAAAAGTTTATCCGTTTTATGAACAAACACTAATTTTTTACTTGAACTAATAATATCACCGATAATATAGAAAATAATTTTAAAAATAATAAATAAAACTATTACCGAAAGAACTAAAACTATATAGTAAGCAAAAACGGGGCTAACTACTTGATTAAGGGTTGCCGTGCTTGAAACGTTGCCCGAATTTTTTATTATTAATACTATTTGAATTATCCAACCCGAAACGCCGGCTTGACTCATAGTGTCGGCTGTTGCATATTCTAACGGTGTATTCATTACGACTTCGCCAAACATGTTATTAAAAACTGAATTAAGACTGTTTGACAGAGCGGATACAACGCCAAATTTACCTTGCAAAAACGTTGCCACGGAAGTGCATAAAAGTATTGCAATTAGAAGGCTTAAAACGGTCCCAAACGTCGAGAGAAAGGTTTTGATAAAACCCCTAATAAAGCCTGAGACTAGGTAAATAAGAATAATACAAACGGCAACAACGTCTATTATAACGGTGGATAAATTTGCTAATAAAACGTTCATATATACCTATAATTATTGATTATGTAAATAAATTTTAACACATAAAAATTATTTTTGCAAGTTAAATAAAAAATGAATAAAATGTTAAAATACAGTCAATAAACAAATAAAAAGTTTAGGCGGGGAATAATGGATAGAATGTATTATGATTTTAACGTATTTAACGAGTATTCTATCGACGGAATATACCAAGCAATTAACAAATTAAACGTAAGTAAGAAAAAACCGATAATCGTTTGCGTTGGATCAGACTTAGTGTTAGGGGATAGTTTAGGGCCGTTAATCGGGACTTTGCTACGTAAAAGAAACTTTACTGGTTACGTTTATGGAACGTTAAACGCGCCTATTACGGCAAAAGAAATAGAATATGCCAAAAAATATATAACTATAATGCACCCAAACTCTTTATTAATTGCTATCGACGCTTGTATAGGAAAAAGTGAAGACGTTGGTATTATAAGAGTTTCGAACGGTGGATTAAAACCAGGGCTTGGGGTTAACAAGAATTTAGGCGAGATAGGTGACGTAAGCATAACTGGAATCGTAGCGGGAAAATCGAAAGATAACTTTAATCTATATAATTTAACAAGACTAAATCTAGTATATAAAATGGCGGAAAAGATTGCCGACGGTTTAGAAAAATATTTTTTATCATTAAATAGCCCGTCAACAAGTTATTTCGGGGCATAAAACAAACAAAAAAGCACGCTCTTTAA
>CAJGCK010000050.1 GCA_904501795.1 uncultured Clostridia bacterium | reverse complement strand
GTCTGCCAATTCCGCCATATCCGCAAGTGATATTATTATATCACAATAAAAAAATAAAATCAAAGAATTTTAACACATTTATTTATCTTTTTAATTTTACACAAAAAAAGCATTTTTTGTCGAAAACACGCATAAAGATAATTATTCCATTTTGGATAAGGGGAGAAAAGTTTATGCGTTACAACATAACAGACCGCGTTATACAAGAAGCAAGGCATATAGCAAAAACGGGTGACACTGTTCGTGCCACTGCCAAAAAGTTTTTTTCAAGCAAATCTACCGTTCATAAAGACGTTACCGAACGCTTAAAACTCATAGATAAAGAACTTTACGTAACGGTAAAAAAAATTCTTAAAAAAAATTTAGAAGAGCGCCATCTTCGTGGTGGGCAAGCGACTAAACTTAAATACAAAAAAATATAAAAAAAGCCTTTGCGCACGTGTATGCGTAAGGGCTTTTTTAAAAGTGATTTTAATAATACTTTATTTCTCTCGTAAAAGTAATGCTCTTTTTTGGTGGAACGCTAACCACACCTTTTTTGTCTTTAAATTCAACAACTTTTTGACCTTGTAAATCGGGTAAGTTTTGCCACGGTTCTATGCAAATCATTTTAGAATCTAAAGGCCTCCAAAGCAACAAGTTTTTAAACCCGTTAAAAGTTATAGAACAAATCTTTTTGCCCGAAACGTGTTCTAAAGTAACGTTGTTTGAGTTAACGTCATTAAATATAAGAGTATTATTGTTAGACAAAATATTTTTCGGCAAGGGCAAAACTTTGCCTTCGCCAAGTGGAATAGTATTTCCCGTTAAAAATCCAATATTATCGTGTTCGTTTTGAACGAAAATTTCTTTATCGCTAAAAATTAGCCTATAATTTTCAATTTCGTCGTCCAAATTAAAAGAATCGTGCCCACCCGAAGCAAAACAAGCGGGGATAGTAGAAAGGTTTGTGTAGTTATAGTCGATAAAAACGCTATCGCCAATAAGTCTATAAGTAATTTTGAACTCAAAGTCAAAAGGATAAACCTTTTTCGTATCGCTATCGTCGGTGGTGATAAATGATATAAAATCTTTACTGTTTTCAAAAACAGCCGTTTCCTTACCCCTTAAAAATCCGTGAAACGACGGCGGATATTCCACACCGTTAATTTTAAGGATACATCTTCCACAGTGTGGGAATAGCAAGGGGGCGTGACTGTTCCACAACCCGTTATCGTTTTGCCAAACGTATTCTCTTCCATTTTTTTTTAACACTAGTAATTTCAGCGCCGATGCTGTTTATCGTAACGCTTAAAATTCCATTTTCAATTATGTATTCCATATATTATAGTCCTTTCGGTTTTTTTATATTATACTATTTGATAAAATAAAATTCAAGAAAATATAATAAAATTATTGACAAAACTATAAACTACGTTTACAATAAAATTACAAACATACCTAAGTTGAAAGGTTCGCCTAACAGCACAGGAACAATACGTATTCTACAAGGCAAGTTCCTTGTTTAATTACTTATCTCCCTGGGCTTAGATTAGCGCAGGGAGTTTCATTTTTTTAATAGTTATAAATTTCGCAATACTGCGTTTTCTGCTTTTCCTTTTGAATTTGATAACCAAAAAGGTTAATCTCATCCAAAAGTTTACGCGAGCCTTGTCTTGATTGTTTATCTTATTAAACTAGATTAAATACAAAAATTTTTGTAAAAAATAATTAAAGGAGAAAAACAAAATGAAAAAATTGTTTGCTTTTATGGTCAGCATAGCACTTTCTTTAACTGCAATTTTCGCGTGCGCCTGCACGCCGACTGCCCCAGGAAGCGTTGCTTTTAAATATTATAACTTAGCGGGAGATATGCTTCCCGTTTTGATGAGAGGTGATTTAAGCGTGGGGTTATTACCAGAGCCCGCGGCAAGCAAGTTAGAAAGCCTTTCAAGTAACAAAACTTGGTATCGCTTAAACGTACAAGAATTATACGATAGTCAAGAAAAGGCTTATCCACAAGCGGTTATGCTAGTTAACAACAAATTATTAAAGAGGTTTCCGCAACTAGCCAGCGAAATGGCAAACGCGTTTAGTGGTAACGTAGAGTGGGTCAAAAACAATCCGGCTCTTGCGGTAGACGCCGTTAATGCAAACCTTGTTGAAACCACGGCATCTCTTACTGCGTCGAGTATAAATGCAAACGTTGTTGACGGTTGTAATATATATTGGCAAAGCGCAACCGATGCAAAAACTCAAATAGCCAATTATTTAAACGACATAAAAAATATAGTATCTACTAGCGCTAAAGAAATTGCCGACGAATATTTTTATTCGGATAATATAGATAGTATGGTGGAGGAATTTACTTCTAACACGGTAAAAGTTGCCGTGCCCGACGGTGCGCCCGCGCTTGCTATCGCTAAATTTATTAACGACGGCGAAGATTTTGAAACGGGATTAACTTTTGACTACGACGTGGTATCCGCGCAAGTTATAGGCAGTAAAGTGACGGGTGGTGTTGCAGACGTGGTAATCTTACCCGTAAACGCGGCAAGTTTGGTTAGTCAAATAGGCAACGGATCAAACTATAAATTAGTTTCGGTAGTAACGCACGGCAATCTATTTATAATGAGTTCAACGCCTATAACTTCGGTTAGTGAACTTGCGAACAAAACAGTTGGCGTTATAGGGCAAGGTAACGTGCCTGATTTAACATTTAAAGCTGTATTAAACAAAAATAACCTTAAATTTGGAATAGCGATATAGATGAAAATTAACAAATTACTAAACGTAATACTGCCGATATTAACGGTGGTAGCGATAATAGTGTTGTGGTCGGTTTTATCCGTCACAACTCAAAGCGAATATCTATTGCCTAGTGTTTCTAAAACGTCAGAAGCGCTTGTTTCGTTACTTGGCGACGGCGAGTTTTATATTTCGCTTTTAAACACGCTACTTCGCAGTTTAATAGGTTTTGCTTTTTCGTTTGCAAGCGCCTTTTCATTGTCCGTTCTAAGTGTAAAGTTTAAGCTGGCAGAACGAGTTATATCCACCGTTATAAGCGTAGTTCGTGCGCTTCCGACCATAGCAGTCGTACTATTGTTGCTTATATGGACCAACTCTTTAATAGCGCCCGTGGTGGTAACGACGTTGGTAGTTATGCCAACGTTATACACTCAAATTTTCGGTGCGTTACAAGGGTTAGATAAACAGTATGCAGAAGCTAGTAGGGTGGACGGAGCAAACGAGTTACAAGTATTTTTCCATATCGAATTACCACTTGTTTCGTCCACCGTTTATCAAGCGATAGGCAGTGGAATTTCGCTAAATTTCAAGTTAATGGTGGCGGCGGAAGTGCTTGCCCAGACGGCGTATTCGCTAGGATATATGCTCAATATTTCTAAAATTTATTACCAAACTGCAACCATGTTCGCGCTTGTCGTTGTGGCGGTATTGATAGGCGTGGTAGTAGAAGCCGTGTTCAATAGATTATCCTTATTAGCGCTAAAAAAACAAAACTAAAAAACGAAATAAAAAACGCACTCTTTAATTAACGGGTGCGTTTTAATTTTATTAAATTTATAGTCGTTAGTTTATGCTTATAACCGAATAGGTTTGGTCGAATAAAGTAAAGTCCGTCAACGTTCGGTTGGTAATTATTTGTTTGTGTTCGCCTTTTTGATACACTATAACAACCGAAAAGTTAGAATAATTTTCGCACAAGTTTTTAGCAAACGAAACAAGTGGCGAAGAGTTTGTGTCCACGGGGTCGTGTTCAATAAAGAATAGTGCCGTAGACAAGGCGTCTAAAAGACAAGCGTCTTCACCTAAAATCGTTGCACTAATAACGCCCGTGTTACTAGGTGCGCCAGTTAGGGGATTTATCAAGTGCGAATAGCGGTTGCCGTCGAACTCATAATATCGGTTATAATCTCCGCTAGTTGAAACAGATTTTCCGTTTATTACGTTAGAGTGCAAATTCAAAATAGCAGAAGAAGTATTCCGTGGGTGTCGCACGCCCAAATAATTGTTTTGATTTTTAAGGGATAAAATATGTAAACTGCTTCCACCAACGTTAATATATCCGTCTAAATATCCGTTGTTTAGCAGTAGTTCTTTAACTAATTGAACAGCGTATCCCTTTGCCATTCCGCCAAAATCGATTTTAACGTTTGAATTAAGTTTGGTAACCGTTTTATCTTGTTCGTTCAACTCAATATATTCGCAACCAACGAAAGATAACGCCTGTTGGATAGCATCGCTATTCGGTGGCGTAAAACTTTCAACGGGATAACGGTTATCAAGGCCCCAAAGCGAGACTAACGGATAAACGGTAACGTCAAAAAGTCCGCCCGTTAATTCGTTGTATGAAACAGCCTTTTTAAGC
Source organism: uncultured Clostridia bacterium (assembly GCA_904501795.1). GTDB lineage: Bacteria > Bacillota > Clostridia > Christensenellales > Borkfalkiaceae > UBA1259. The sequence continues at coordinate 4,414 of CAJGCK010000050.1, read as the reverse complement.
AAAGAAAATGCTACGTCGGAAAATTGCACGGGTTGATTTTTGCCGGCGTTGTTAAAAGATGAAACGCAGTTATCTTTGGAAAGTGAAAGTTGCTCGTCTAACGTAAGCAAGAGATCGTGTATTTGCTTGTCTAATTCATTAGATAATGGTTTTGAATAGACTTCTATACGCACTGAAGTGTTAAAGCAAAAAACGTTGGTGCTAAATTTTGTTTGGTTTGCGCAAGATTGAGCAAAAAAGCAAACGATAACGCAAGTTAAAAAACAAACTAATTTTTTCATACTTACATTATACACAAAAAAGGTTTTAAAATCAATTTAAACATTGACAAAACACGGTGGCTTTGTTAAAATATTTAATATATAAATATTAAAACGTGCGAATAAGTAGATGTTGATTTATAAAATTGCCGATATAGTATTCGGTGCCAAAATTAAATATCCTTTTACTGCTTCCGTGTGTGAAAAGTATTTATATTCGGGTGACGAAAAGCCTGAATTCGTTGCAGAAATCACTCAAAAAGAAATAGACTACGAAAAGTCCGTTTCGGGTGATTTGACTTTTCCCGAGCCGTACGTGGAGAGTTTGGCGCTGTTTCGCGCGTTGTGTAACCACGCGTTAAGCCACCGTAACGGGATAGTTTTTCATTGTAGCGCAATAATGGTAGACGGTGGTGCGTACTTGTTTACCGCGCCGAGCGGGACGGGAAAATCAACGCACGCTCGCTTATGGTGTGAAATGTTAAAAGATCGCGCAGTGATGATAAACGACGATAAGCCGATTATAAGATATATAGACGGGGAATTTTACGTTTACGGAACGCCGTGGAACGGTAAACACAGGTTAGACAATAACGTTCGCGCGCCGATCAAGGCGATATGTAAGATATATCAGTCGAAAGAGAACGTGATAGAAAAAGCAAGCGTTAAAGAAATGTTGTTCACGGTGTTTAATCAAACTATCCGCCCGACAGATGAAGCGGATATGGACAAATTGCTTGATATAATAGACAAAATGTTAAAGCAAACGCCACTATATAAACTTGGTTGTAACGTATCGAGAGAGGCGGCGGAAACTTCGTATAAAGCGATGGTAGAAGGAGTTATTGATGAAAATTAAAAGCGGATTAATACTAAGGGAAGTTGCGGGCAATTACGTAGTAGTTGCCGTGGGTGAGCGAGCAAAAGATTTTAATTGCATGATAAACTTAAACGATTCAGGCGCTTTTTTATGGAAAAAGTTAGAACAGGGCGCGGAAGAAGGCGAACTAGTTCAAGCGCTTTTGAGCGAATACGAAGTTAGTGAAGAAATAGCAAGAAAAGACGTGCAAGCGTTTATAAAAAAGATGGTGGAGGCGGGACTCGTTAAATAGCGAGACGGTACTTAAAGATGAACGTAATAGGATTTGACAACGAAAAGTATTTAGAAATGCAATCGGCAAAAATAGCGGAAAGAATAGAGCAATTCGGGGACAAATTGTACCTTGAATTCGGCGGGAAGTTATTCGACGATTATCACGCTTCACGCGTGTTGCCAGGTTTTATGCCTGACAGTAAAATAAAAATGCTGTCGCAATTAAAAGATAAAGCCGAGATACTAATAGCAATAAACGCAAATCACATACAAAAGAACAAGACTAGAAGCGACCTAGATATTACCTACGAAACGGAAGTGCTTCGTTTAATAGACATATTCCGTGGTCAAGGTTTTTACGTTGGAAGCGTTGTTTTAACCTGCTTTCAATCACAACCATCAGCCGAAACTTTTGAAAAAAGACTTAATTCGCTTGGTATAAAGGTATACAAGCATTACCAAATAGAAGGATATCCGTCGGAAGTAGAAAACATAATAAGTGATAACGGTTTTGGTAGGAACGATTACGTTATAACCACTCGTCCGTTAGTTGTGGTAACCGCTCCGGGCCCAGGCAGTGGCAAAATGGCAACTTGTCTATCCCAACTATATCACGAATATAAACACGGCATTAAAGCGGGGTATGCTAAATATGAAACTTTCCCTGTTTGGAATTTACCGCTAAATCATCCCGTAAACATAGCGTACGAATCGGCGACTGCCGACCTTGCCGACATGAATATGATAGATCCATTTCATTTAGAAGCTTACGGCGAGATGACGGTTAATTATAATAGAGACGTAGAGATTTTCCCCGTGTTATCGGCGATGCTCAAAAAGATAATGGATAAATCTCCCTACAAATCGCCGACAGATATGGGCGTCAATATGGCGGGCAAATGCATTATAAACGACCAAGTGGTGAGAGAGGCTTCTAAGCAAGAAATAATAAGAAGATACTACTCTGTGCTTGTAGAAGTTAAAAAGGGCAAACTACCCAAAGAAACGGTTTCAAAAATAGAACTTTTGATGAGTAAGCTCGGTATATCGACGGCGGATAGAACGGTGGTTAAACCTGCGCTCGACAAAGAAATGGCAACGGGGCTACCCGGTTGCGCGCTATCGCTTAGCGACGGTAGGATAGTAGTCGGTAAAACGGGTGAATTACTTGGCGCAAGTGCTTCGGTACTATTAAACGCGCTAAAAGCGTTAGGCGGTATTCCTAAGGAAACCGACGTTATTTCATCAACCGTTATAGAGCCCGTTCAACGCTTAAAATTAGAGCATATGGGCAGTGTAAACCCAAGATTACATACCGACGAAGTTTTAATTTGCCTTGCCGTTTCGGCGGTTACCGACCCCAACGCTAAAATAGCGATGGAGCAACTTGGCAAACTTAAAGGCGCGCAATTGCACTCGTCTGTAGTGCTTTCGCACGTAGATAGCAAAACTTTCAAAAAACTTGGAATAGACGTAACTTGTGAACCGAAAAGGCAAACGCAAAAGTTATATAACGCAAACTAAACGGGAGATATTATGCAACTTTTATCATTACTGGCGTTCATAACGCCCCTACAAATCTTTATCGCGGTAGACGTAGTAGTGGTTTTAGCGGTTCTAATATGGCTGTTTGTCAAGTATTGTAAAAAAGCCAAAGGCGATAACGAAAGTGAACAACCGTTAATTAAACCCGAAAAGGACGCGGAAGACGCGGTTAAAGAAACGGTCGAAGAGTCGCCACAAAACCAAGAACAACTGTTTATAGGTGATATTGAAGAAGATTTTTCGCCGTCAAAACGTATTCCGTTTAAGGATAAACTTTTTGTTGCCGAAGAAGTTATACAAGGCTACGTTCGAGAGATAGATAACGCCTTTCGCTCGTTAAAAAAAGTAAACGCAAGACTGTCGCTTAAAGGGGTGTCTTATAGAAACGGCAAAACGCTTATTGCAAAACTGACGATAAGGGGAAAGACACTTAAACTTCATTTAGCCCTATCAGTTGTAGATTATAACGAAAGGGTGTATTTTCAAAAAGATATGCAAGACGTTAAAGAATACGCCGAAGTACCTTTCACTGTAAAAGTAAAAAGCGATAGGGGACTAAAAAATGCACTTAAACTAGTAGAAGATTTGGCTAAAAAGTTTGGTATTGAGAAAAAGGTTAAAACGGAGTTTGTCGATAGCGTGGCTCTTTATACCGCTGAAAATTAAATTTAAAAAACCAACGCCGTAACCAATTTGGTTACGGCGTTTATCTTTTTTTGAAACAAATTATTAAAATTTTGAATTATTAATACATTCCACCCATACCGCCTGCGGGCATTTGAGCGGGTGTTTCTTCTTTAATATCCGCAACAACGGCTTCGGTCGTTAGGAACACGCCTGCAACCGAACCTGCGTTTTCAAGAGCAGAACGGGTAACTTTGGTCGGGTCAATAATACCACTTTCAACCATATCGGTGTACTCGTTAGTAAGAGCGTTGAAACCAAAGTTGTTTTTGTTTGCTTTAAGAATTTCGTTAAGAATAACCGCACCGTCAAGTCCTGCGTTGAGCGCGATTTGTTTAAGGGGAGTTTCAACCGCTTTAAGAACGATTAAAGCGCCCGTCTTTTCGTCGCCAACAAGAGTTTCGGCATAATCTTTAATAGACTTAACGGTAGATATAAGCGCAATTCCGCCACCGGGAACTATACCTTCTTGAACTGCCGCCTTGGTTGCGTTAAGCGCGTCTTCAATACGAAGTTTCTTTTCTTTCATTTCAATTTCAGTAGCGGCGCCAACGTTAATAACTGCAACGCCACCAGCAAGTTTAGCAAGACGTTCTTGAAGTTTTTCTCTATCGTAATCGGAAGTGGTTTCGGCAATTTGCGCTTTTATAGCTTGTTTTCTTGCCTTAATTGCGTCGGGGTTGCCAGCGCCGTTAACGATAGTCGTGTTATCTTTATCCACCTTAACTGAAGCGCAACGTCCAAGCATATCTAACGTAACGTCTTTAAATTCATAGCCGAGTTCCGAAGAAACCACCGTACCTCCGGTAAGAATAGCAATATCTTCAAGCAT
>CAJGCK010000049.1 GCA_904501795.1 uncultured Clostridia bacterium | reverse complement strand
TAAATGGAAATTTGGCAAGCCATAGTACTTGGCGCAGTTCAGGGTTTTGCAGAATTTTTACCTATTTCAAGTAGCGGGCATCTAATTCTTTTGCAAAGATGGTTCGGGATAGAAGACAACGTTATATTTTATAGCGTAATGTTACACATTGGTACGTTAATTCCCGTTATAGTGGTGTTATGGAAACAAATTATAGACTGTTTTAGAAGACCGCTAAATAAATTATGGTATTTAGTTTTAGCAACTATCCCCGCGGGCGTTATCGGTATTGTAGTTTCAAAACTATTTGACTTAGACACCTTATTTTTGCAAAATTCTTATCTATTATCAATAACCTTTATGTTTACGGCGGTAGAAATGTTTTTTTCTACAATCTATTCTAAAAGGCACGTTATGTTAAATTCTCTCAACACGAAAAACGCCTTCATAATGGGTTGTGGCCAAGCGGTTGGAGTTTTGCCGGGTATATCAAGAAGCGGTTCAACCATAACCGCCGGCACGATTGCTCGCCTTGACAAAACCGAAAACGCAAACTTCACGTTTTTAATGAGTGTGCCGATAATACTTGCAGCCGTTGTTTTGGAAGGGTACGACTGTATAAAAACGGGCGCAATAGGAAATATTAATTTCGTGCCGTTGTTGCTTGGAGTACTTACCGCTATGGTTTGCGGGTACGTTGCTATAACGTTTATGCTTAAAATAATAAAGAAAGCAAACTATAAATGGTTTTCGTTATACTTAGTCCTTTTAAGCATTGGCACGTTGATCGAATATTTGGTATAATATGAACGAAAAATTAAAAAACGAACTTAATATAGCAAAGCCTTCCCAATGCGGAAAGTTTATAAAAAAAATAATAAAAACAAAAGAGAAGGGAGAAACCATATGAAGAAATTTTTTGGGGAATTCAAAAAGTTTATAACAAGGGGAAACGTGCTAGATATGGCAGTCGGCGTTATCGTCGGCGGTGCGTTTACGGCTATAGTAAACGGGTTGTCTAATTTCGTTTTAAAACCGATAATTAATTTTTTGCTTGCGCTTATAATGGGCAAGGGTTCGCTTGAGAACATAGTAACTTTTTTGGGCGAGCCGGCGTATAAATTAGAAGCAGACGGCGTTACTAAGGTAATCGATTTAGCAAACTCGTTCTACATAGACTGGGGCTCGCTAATTAACGCAATAATAAATTTCTTGCTTATTGCATTCGTTTTATTTAGTATTGTTAAAGCGATGAATAAACTTAAAGAAAACAATGAAGTTTTGGGTAACACTTTGCGCAAACTACATTTAAATAAAGAAGAAAGGGCTGAACTTAAAGCTAATGGCGTGAATATTAGAAAGAGAAAAGATGTGAAAAAATATTTAGAAGAAAAAGCCCTTAAAGAACAAAAAGAAAAAGAAGAGGCAGAAAAGGCTGAACAAGAAAAATTAGCGCAATTAGAGATAGAAAAAGCCCAAAACTCTACCGAAGCTCTTTTGAAGCAAATAAAAGAACTTTTAGAGAAAAACTTAGAAAACAAGTAAAAAAATCCCCGAAAAACTCGGGGATTTTTTTAAGGAACAAAATTCTCAAAAATAATATTATTCGCAAATTTTAAGGCGTTGTCTTTTTCTTCGTCGCTTATAATCGTCCATGCAAGCACGGGAAGATTGCGTTTGTTTTTTACGGGCAACCCTTCTTTGTAATAACTAATAAAATGCGGTTGAATAAAATTGTTAAACGGCAAGCGTTTTAGTGCCCACCTAGTAAAAAAGTTCTCTTTAATCTTTTCGTTCGTGCCTAAAATTCCACGCGCGAACTCGGGCGCAAGTTTTTTAACTCGCTTTATAAAAAAGGGATTAAACGACTGAACTGCAAATTCGCCCGAGTAACTTTTTAATCTTTCAACAACCTTGTCCACAACCTTTTTGTCGGGCTGATTTTTTATTTCGATTAAAAGTGGCGCTCTATTTTCGCAAACGGCAAGCGTTTCTTCAAAAGTGGGAATATGATATTCGGTAGAAAACAGTTTAAGACTTTTAAGTTCTTTCGCTGTTTTTTCGTAAATAAACCCGCTCTTTCCTGTGACGCGCATAAGAGTAGCGTCGTGAAAACAAAAAAGTTGCCCGTCCGCACTCGAATAAACGTCAATTTCAATAGCAAAGCCGTGCGCTATTGCGTTTTCATATGCGGGGATAGAGTTTTCGGGTATATCGCTTGACCAAAGCCCACGATGTGCAATAGGCGTTTGCATTAACCACGAACTAGCGTTTAACATAACTTTTCTCCTATAAAAACTTGCAAAAAACTACGAGATATTATATACTTATTTCATAAATATTATAACGCAAACATTATAAAACAAAAAGGGAAACTATGTCAATTGATAAAAGTAAAATACGAAATTTCTGCATAGTAGCGCATATCGACCATGGTAAATCTACCTTGGCGGATAGGCTAATGGAAAAAACGGGTCAGGTATCCGAGCGTGATATGGAAGACCAACTTTTAGACTCTATGGACTTAGAGCGTGAAAGGGGAATTACCATTAAACTCACTCCCGTTAGGATGTTTTATCACGCGAAAGACGGAAACGAATACGTTTTAAACTTAATAGATACCCCCGGTCACGTAGACTTTACTTACGAAGTTTCTCGGTCGTTAAAAGCGTGCGAAGGCGCGATTTTAATCGTGGACAGTACCCAAGGCGTTCAAGCACAAACGCTTGCGAACGCCTATCTTGCAATAGATAACGACTTAGAAATTTTGCCCGTTATCAACAAGATGGATTTGCCGTCCGCACGCCCCGAACAAGCAGTGTTAGAACTAGAAGAAATTTTGGGGATAGAAGCCGAAGACGCGCCCAGAATTTCGGCAAAAACAGGGCTTAACGTAGAAGACGTTTTAGAGCAAGTCGTAAAATGCGTTCCTGCGCCTACGGGTGATGAAACAGCTCCCTTAAAAGCGCTTATTTTCGATAGTTATTACGATAATTTTAAAGGCGTTATATGTTTCGTTAGGATAGTGGACGGAACGGTTAAAGTAGGCACTAGAATTAAAACGTTTATGTCAAACAAACAGTTCGACGTGACTGAAGTGGGCGTGTTTTCGCCAAAAATGACGCCGAAAGGAATCCTTTCCGCTGGTGAAGTTGGGTATATTGCTGCAAGTATAAAGAGTATAGAAGACACCGCGGTGGGTGATACGATAACTGAAGTTTCACGCCCTGCAAGCGCTCCGCTTGACGGATATAAAAAGGCGCTTCCTATGGTGTTCTCAGGAGTATTCCCACTAGACGGCAGTAAGTTTAACGACTTAAAAGACGCGTTGTTAAAACTTAAATTAAACGACGCTGCGCTCTCTATAGAACCAGATAATTCCGCGGCGCTTGGGTTTGGGTTTAGATGTGGATTTTTAGGGCTTTTACACATGGACGTTATTCAAGAACGTATCGAGAGAGAGTTTGATTTAGAGATAATTACTACCGCGCCGTCGGTTTCTTACAAGGTCTATAAAACGGACGGAACGGAATTTTCGGTAGAAAACCCGTCAAGACTCCCGCCCACAACCGAAATAGATTATATGGAAGAGCCTATAATAAAGGCTAGCATATTTACGCCCCCTGAATACGTTGGGCCGATAATGGAACTTTGTCAATACAAGCGTGGCGTGTATAAAGATATGGTTTACCTTGATAAAACCAGGGTAGAACTAAAATACGTATTACCGTTAAACGAAATAATATACGACTTTTTCGACAGCCTAAAATCTAGGACTAAGGGATACGCGTCGTTCGACTACGAGCCGTGTGGGTACCAAAGAAGTCAACTAGTTAAAATGGATATGATGCTAAACGGCGAGATATGTGACGCGCTATCGATTATAGTCCATAAGGATAAGGCGTACGAACGTGGCCGTCAAATAGCGGAAAAACTAAAAGAAGTAATTCCGCGTCAAATGTTTGAAATTCCTATTCAAGCGGCGATCGGCGGGAAAATAATCGCAAGAGAAACGGTTAAAGCGTTTAGAAAAGACGTTTTAGCAAAATGTTACGGCGGTGACGTTACTAGAAAGAAAAAACTTCTTGAAAAGCAAAAAGAAGGCAAAAAGAAAATGCGTTCTATCGGTTCGGTAGAAATACCGTCCGAAGCGTTTATATCAATTCTTAAAACGGACAACGATAGATAATTGCAATAAATTATAAGGAGTAATTATGGCGGGAATATATATTCACGTGCCTTTTTGCAAACAAAAATGTACTTATTGTGATTTTGCTTCTTACCCGAAAGAGATAGGCAAAACGGAAAGTTATTTTGCTTGTTTATACCGCGAGATAGAAGGCAGGGCAAAACAACTTAAAGACAAAACTTTCGACACCGTGTATATCGGCGGTGGAACGCCTAGCGTGGTGGATTCTAAGTTTATAGTCGGTGCAATACGTCAAGTAAAAAAACATTTTAACCTTAAAGAACGCGCCGAAATCACCATAGAAATAAACCCCGGCACTATAACGGAGCAAAAGGTCAAAGACTACCTAGCAGTAGGCATAAACCGTTTTAGTGTGGGACTGCAAACGGGCTATGACGACCAACTAAAAAAATTAAACCGCGTTCATACGGCAAAAGACTTTTTAACGACTTTATCGATACTTAAAGGTCAAAACGTAAGCGCGGATATACTAATCGGTTTAGAAGACCAAACCAAAGAGCAAGTTAAAAAAACAGCAACGCTGGCAATCAAGGGTGGTGTTTCACATCTTTCAATGTACGCGTTAACACCAGAAGTCGGCACGCCTATTTATAGCGACTATCTAAACGGCAAACTACTTTCTGACGATGAAGTTGCCGACATATACGCCGATATGGTAGAATTTTTGAAAGAACAAGGCTTTCATCGATACGAAATTTCAAACTTTGCAAAGGACGGATATCAATCTCGGCATAACTTAAATTACTGGGAGAGAGGGGAATATATAGGCGTTGGCGTATCTGCAAGTTCGTTCATAAACGGAGAAAGATTTACTAATACTTTCAAAATAGACGAATACGTAAACGCGGTTATATACAACAAAAACCCCGAAATTTCTCGAGATAAAATCGAAGGCGACGACGCCGAGTTTGAATATATTATGTTGGCCCTTCGTACAGAAAAGGGGTTTGACTTAAAAGATTTTGAAAAGAAATTTAAGGTAAACTTTGTCGAAAAGTATCAAACGGCTCTTCAAAGGAAAGGAAAATACTTAGACCAAGACGGCGGAAGAATAAAAATCAAACCAGAATATATGTACGTTCAAAACCAAATTGTAATGGAATTTATTAAGGGTTAATCTACAAAAAAATTAATAAAACATCAAAAAAACGGAATATAAGGTGTTTGCCGTGTGCTAATATTGTGCACACGGGGGCGCTATGACCGTTTACGTAGAATACGTTTTAATAGACAATATCTTAATAGATTTTTTGTTATTAAAAGCCACTTTTGCGCTCACGAAAACACGTGTTGGCAAGGGTAGGCTTTTTCTTTGTTCAGTTTTAGGCGCGGTTATATCGCTAACCTATCCGTTAATAAAGCTTCATACGCTTTTATTAACGCTATTAAAGTGTTGTTGCGGGTTGTTATTAGTATTGCTTTCAACAAACTTTTCGTCGTTTAAAAGTTATTATATATCTTCGCTAATCTTTTTTGCACTAACCTTTGCGGTCGGCGGAAGCATAACGGGGATATTAAACCTTTTGGGTGTTAATAACCCAAGCGAAGTGCTTGTAAGTTTAATGGTTTTGCCCGTATATATAGTCCTTAAAATCGTTATAAAACTTTTATCATACCTAAAAGTACAGTCTTTAATAAGCAAACAAGTATACCCTTGCGAAATAGAGACCAACGGCGAAAAAATAAAACTAAAAGGTTTTATTGATACGGGCAACACGTTGTTTTTTGAAAACAAACCCGTGGTGATATGTTCGGTAAAAAAAGCGCTTAAATTTTTAAGTCCTAAACAGTTACTGGAAGCAAAAAATTTAACCTGTTCAACGGTTACGGGACAAGGACGTCTTAAAATAGTAAAGATAGAAAGTTTAACGATATATTTTTCAAACAAGGAGCATAAAATTAATAACGTTACGCTAGGGGTGAACGCAAGCACGGAGAACGCTTGGTTCGACGTAATTTTACACCCCGCGCTTTTGGAGGGAGAAAATGAACCTTATAAAACGACAACTCAAAAAGATTATTTCGCTGTTTAATTTAAACGAAAATTTATTGTATTACGTAGGCTCTGCCGAAACCTTGCCCGAGCCCTTTTCCGCCGAAGAAGAAACGCTCGTGTTAAAGCGTTTATCAATGGGTGAAAACGTCAGGGACGAGCTTATAGAACGCAATCTACGGCTAGTGGTTTATATAGCCCGCCGTTTCGAGAATACCAACGTCGATTTAGACGACCTTATTTCAGTTGGGACTATAGGGCTTATAAAGGCCGTTAACTCGTTCAATGCGGAAAAAAATATCAAACTTGCCACGTACGCGTCAAGGTGTATCGAAAACGAAATACTAATGCACCTTCGCCGAACGGTCAAACTTAAAAGTGAAGTGTCTTTTAACGAACCGCTCAATACCGATTGGGAAGGCAACGAACTATTGCTATGCGACGTTATGGGCACGGATAACGACGTCGTTTATAAAAAAATAGAGAACGGCGTTGAAATGGAACTTTTAAAAAACTCGCTAAAACGCCTGTCTTCTAGGGAAAGAGAAATAATGTTTATGAGATACGGACTCAACGGCCAAGAAGAACTTACTCAACGCGAAGTCGCAGACAAAATGGGTATTTCACAAAGTTACATAAGCAGACTTGAAAAGAAAATTATTTCCCGCCTTAAAAAAGAGTTTGCGAAAATGGTGTAAAAAGGGTATAAAAAATTTAATTATGCCAATACTCGTATAACCACGCTCTCTACATAGGAGGGTTTATGAGTAACAAAGTTATAATTTGTGGCGTGGATACGGGTAGTCTACCAAGACTAACGGAAGAACAGTCTATAGATTTGCTAAGGCGTATAGCAAACGGTGAAGAGTGGGCGAGAGAGCATTTTACTTTGGCTAATATGCGCTTAGTCCTTTCCGTTATAAAACGATTTTGGGCGAAAAAAGTTAATTTCGACGACGTTTTTCAGGCAGGTTGTATAGGCTTAATTAAGGCTATAAATAATTTTGACCTATCTTTCGAAGTAAAATTTTCAACTTACGCAGTTCCTTTGATTATAGGGGAGATTAAACGATTTTTAAGAGATGGAAATTCACTTAGGATATCAAGAAGCATAAGAGATACCGCCTATTTGGCGCTTAAAAAAAGAACGGAAATAGAAAAGCGCGACGAAGAAGCCACTATGGAAAAAATAGCGCTTGAAATGAACGTTGCCGTTTCGGAAGTGGTATACGCGTTAGACGCTATTTCAGATACGGTTTCATTGTTCGACCCCGTGTACAGTAAATCGGGTGATGAACTTTTGCTTGTGGACCAAATCGGCGACGAGAAAAACACCGACGAAAAATGGACGGAGAAAGTAGCGCTTGACACCGCTATGTCGCGCCTTTCGGAAAGAGAGCGAAAGATAATTTCCTTGCGATATTTCGAAGGAAAAACTCAAACCGAGATTTCAGAAGAAGTGGGCGTTTCACAAGCGCAAGTTTCTCGCCTAGAAAAAAACGCGCTAAAAGAAATAAAAATGCTTATAAGAACTTAAAAAAAGCCAACGGCATATGTGCTCTTCCCTTAGGGATTTTCAGATAGCATAAAAGACTAACGAAAAATTTTCGTTAGTCTTCCTTTTTGCTTTGCAAAAACACACAACTTTCATTTGAAAGTATAGTGTGCTACACTTTAATTCTTAATCTTTCCGTCCTCTCAATTTTCTATATTTATATATTAATATTATTTGTAGGTGCCATGTTTAACTTTAACACGCTAAATTTTACTGTTATTATCTATTCTACTCTTCCCAAAAAGCTAAGTTTACATTATCATCAAAAATACGTACTTTCGTTCCGTCAGTGTATGTAATTATGATACTAGAAATTTTTTCATTACGCATATCAGATGGCCAATTGGGTTCCCAATAATGACCATTACCAGCCACTGCATTAGGCATAACATTTAAAGGATAACTACACCCATGTGTATCACTGTCGTTACGATAATATGCTTTTACTGCAAAATAGATTTCTTCTATTTCCTTCTGTGAAGTATTTTTGAATAATATTTTTATTTCACTAAGACCAGCACCATTATATTCACCAACATCAAAATATTGTATTTGTATAATATTTTTTATCTCATCTTGGAAATAGTACACTTTTTCTTTGCAGTCAACACAAATGCCCTTTGAATCATAGTTATGACGTTTAACAGCAGTTCTCCAATCTTTTTCTTCATTACATATGGTACAACGTATATATTCAAAAATACCACATGGTTCATCTTGTTTCCATTCACTCCAAATATGGTCACATTTCAAAGAAACCCATTTTAAATCTTCTTTTGTATATACTTTCTTTCCGTTCAAGTATACTGTTTCCAAATTTATATCATAAGTGGAACTTTGGCATACTACTTCCTTAATAGTAACATTTTCTATATTTTCATAATATAAAATACTTGTCATCTCATCATAGCTAAATTGAGTCAGATTATCACAATACACTATCGCATAGTATCCATCAAAATCTCCGAAATAATCAAATTTGTCTTCCATTTCAATTTTTTGAATATTAAGCCTACATTCAGTTGTTAAATAGTCATTTAATTTATTGGATAATTCCTTTTTTTCTGAATTTT
>CAJGCK010000048.1 GCA_904501795.1 uncultured Clostridia bacterium | reverse complement strand
ATACGGCGGGTGTAGCTCAGTTGGTTAGAGCGCAAGATTGTGGTCCTTGAGGTCGTGGGTTCGATTCTCATCACCCGCCCCAAAAGAATAGGGGTATCGCCAAGCGGTAAGGCACGGGATTTTGATTCCCGCATTCGTAGGTTCAAATCCTGCTACCCCTGCCAAACAATTGATTCATTAGCTCAGTCGGTAGAGCACGTGACTTTTAATCACGGTGTCCGGGGTTCGAATCCCCGATGGATCACCAAACAAAACGCGTTTGCCGAACAAATCGGCAAACCGTTTTAATAATTGCCACAACGATTAATTGTGATAAAAGTGCCATTAGCTCAGTTGGTAGAGCACCTGACTCTTAATCAGGGTGTCCGGGGTTCGAGTCCCCGATGGCGCACCAAAACAAGTCTAAACCGAAATCGGTTTAGACTTATTATTTTACAAAAAAGGGGACTCGAATAAGGAGAAAATTTCCTTGCAATTTCCCGTAAGGGTAAACAGTCTAGTAGACTGTTTATCGGGAAGGCCGCACATAAATTTTTTCTTTTAGTAAAATATAGTTATATACAACTATAAGAGAATATTTATGAAAAATAGTGTAAACAAAGCTGTTGCTTTGCGAATTAGTCAACTACTAAAAGAAAAGAACAGGACTCAATATAGATTGGCAATGAATAGTGGCATCACTCATTCAACTTTAAAAACATAATACACGAAACAGTGAAAGACAATTTGCTATCTACTGTAATTTTAATTGCTTCTGGCTTTGATGTGACGGTAAGTGAATTTTTAGGTAATCCATTGTTTTAGAAGAAAATCTAAATATATAAAATAATTAAAAAGCCACCAAGCCGAATCACTTGCAGGGACTCGACTTGGGGGTTTTTTAGTTATAGTTTTTGTAATATAAATATTATTTGTTTTTTTATAACAACGGAGCAAAAATTCTTACGATTGAGCGAACGAATTTTTGTATCAAGGTTGTTTTTACGTTTTTTTGGCGAATAAAAATACTTTTCTCAATGGTTTTTTCTATATCTTCTTTAATTTGGCTAATGCAGTTTACGTTGTACATCCAAACGCCGTTTTCAAAGTGATGGACAAGACTTCTGTAATCCATATTGATAGTGCCAACCATTGCAATTTCGTCGTCCACCAAATAGCATTTAGCGTGAACGAAACCTAGTTGGTATTCGTAAATTTTTACTCCCGCTTTCATAAGCCGTTCGTAAAAAGTTTTTGTCATTTCAAAAATTAATTTTTTGTCTGGAATATGTGGAACAATAATTCTAACGTCCACTCCTTTAATAGAAGCGTTTTCTAACGCCAAACACATATCGTTATCAATAATCAAATAGGGGGTCATGATATACACGTGCTTTTTTGCGTTAGATAGCATGTCCACTATTAAACTTTGCGCAACTCTACGTTTATAAATAGGGGCAGGTCCGTCGCCGAACGGAACTAAAAAGCCGTCTGCCTTAGTTTTAGTTTCGGGGAAAAGGGTTGTGCTTTCTAAATTTTGCGGTGCGTTTTTTTCGTTTATACCAAAGTCTATTAAAAAAAGTTTAGTAAGTTCGTAAACGGCTTGACCTTCTAATCTTATTCCCACGTCTTTCCAGTGCCCGAAACGGTTTATTAAGTTGACGTATTCGTCGGCAATATTGACCCCGCCAGTATAACCGATCTTACCGTCGATAACCAAAATTTTTCGGTGAGAGCGGTTGTTAAATTCGTTATCGGCTTGACCTTTAAGTCGTGAAAAAGGGGTTGCCTTTATATTAAATTTTGAGAGTTGTTTTGCGTAGTTGCCGGGGAGAGTGTTCATACACCCCACGTCGTCGAAAACCACGCGAATATCTAATCCGTTTCTCGCTTTCTCTTTTAGAATTTGTAAAATAGAGTCCCAAAACTCGCCTTCTTCAATAATAAAATATTCAAGGTAAATAAATTTTTTAGCGTTGTTTAAGTCTTTTAACATACTTTGCCACATATCTTCGCCAAGCGAAAAATACGTTTGCTTGGTGTTCGAAAAAAGTTCCGTTTTAGAGAGCGCGCACAACAGTTTGGCTTGATTATAAGCGGTTAAACTTTCTTCTTTTAACCGCTCGAAATTTTCGTCGTTATTATTAGGGTATTTAACGGCAAATAATTTTTTCAATCTGCGCACGAATTTCTTTTTTAACTTTCTTGAATAAAACAAAAAATAAAGCATAAATCCCGCTATAGGTAAAATTAAAACGAACAATAGCCAAGGGATTTTGTATTCGGGGTTGTCGTTAGAAGCAATTATAGTAATAACGCATACTGCTTGGGTTAAAAAAGCAAGTAAATAAAAATATGGAACGAAATAACATAGGGCAACTACCGTGCCTATAATTAGTAACACTTCTAAAAGGGTTACCGCAACCGAAAAAATATATCTTCCGGGAATATAACTGTATTGTCGTTCGATTGTTTTCTTTCCCGCTTTTACGGTGTATTTCTTTTTCATTACGTCTCCTAAATGCTAAAACCCGACGTTATTTCGTCGGGTATAGCGGTTAATTTTTTTTAAGTGAATGATATCTTTCTTCTGCTTTTTCTTTTCTCTCGTTAGCGTTTTTTATTTGTTGTTCACGTTCTTCTTGCATCTTTGCGTTTCTTTCAGCAGGGGACATATGCGCGTCGTCCCAACTCTTTTTAGCGTTATTTTTTGCTTTTGCAAGCGTGTTGTGTCCGCGGTTTTCTTCGAAGTTAGCTTTTGATTCGGCTTTTACAGCTTGGATATTAGCCTTGTCTAATTCATGTTGCGCTTTAGCGCTTTTTTTCATGTCCGAAAATGCGTTCTTAAAAAATTGTTTAATTCCCAAATTTTTTCTCCTTAAAACTTTTATTTACCTAACAAACTGTCAGACAGTTTTATTATTCTGCTCGAATATTTTTCTTTGCGGTTTTTTAACGCTTTTTGGTATATTGAGTACGTAGTAGATACTAATATAATTCCCAAAATACCAACGCATATACCTAACGGCATTGCAAAGGATAGTCCTGCGCCTAAAACGTTCATCGCAAGACACATACCAACGCCAAGTACTAACGATGAAAGCGACCCGTAAACGTAAGCAAAAATTTTTGCAGGATATTTTGCCCTTTTATCAAGTTTTTTCAACTCTTCTAATTTGGTTAGTTCTTTTTCCAAATAACTTTCTCTAATTTTTTCAATTTTAGTTCTTTCATTATCCATTTAACGCTCGTGGTCAAGAATATAGAAACTAAGATAGTACCTAACGCTGAAAAACGTTGAGCGATTACGTAAAATTTTTGATTGTTTATAAAAACGATGAAAAAGAGATAATATCCGTATCAATTTATAGTCAGCTATATATAGAATACTCTCTGCTCATAAAGAAACATACTTAATACTAAGCGACGCCTAAGCCAAATTTGGTTTAGGCGTCGCTTTGTTTAGAAATAAAAAATATATTAAGTATTGCAAAACCAACTCAAATTGTTTAAGAGAATAAATAATCATCAACTACGTTATTAACATGCAAAAAAAAGGCAGGTAACAAACCTGTCTTTTTTTGGTGCCGCTGGCCGGACTTGAACCGGCACGGTATCGCTACCACTGGATTTTGAGTCCAGCGCGTCTGCCAATTTCACCACAGCGGCAAAAATTAAGATAATGGTTGCAAACTGTAAAAAAATTTGGTAAAATGATAAAGATAGTTATTAAAAGCCAACAAATTTTTTAGTGCTTAAAAATAATAGCACAAAATTTTATATAAAGCAAGCGTTATTAAGGAATTTTTATGGAAAAGTTAGTATTAATCGACGGAAACAGTTTAATAAATCGCGCGTTTTACGCAATGCCCGTGCTCCTTACCAAAGACGGAGTTCCCACCAACGCAGTATACGGATTTATGAATATGTTTTTCAAAATGCTTTCCGAAGTAAAGCCTGATTACGTTGCCGTAGCGTTCGATTTGAAAGCGCCTACTTTTAGGCATAAAATGTACGATGGGTATAAGGCAACCCGTAAACCTATGCCTGATGATCTTCGCCCGCAAATTCCACTTTTGAAAGAAGTTCTTAAACTAATGGGCGTTGCCGTTTATGAAAAGGAAGGCTCGGAAGCGGATGATATTATAGGAACTATTGCAAAGCACACGTCAATTCAAACGTATATATACACGGGCGATAAAGACGCGTTACAGTTGGTCGACGGGGAAACTACCGTTTATTTTACGCGTAGGGGTATTACTGATATCGAAGAATATACCATAAACAATTTTACTGAAAAAACTACGCTAGTTCCTTCGCAAATAATCGAATTAAAAGCGCTTATGGGGGATAGTTCGGATAATATCCCCGGTGTTAAGGGTGTGGGCGAAAAAACGGCTCTAACACTTCTTCAAGAATATAAAACGGTTGAGAACGTTTATAAAAACGTGGGCGAGATTAAGGGGAAATTACAAGAAAAATTAATCGAAAACGAGCAAACGGCGTATTTATCGAAAAAACTTGCGACAATAGACACCGATTGTGGCGTTGATACTAACGTTGATAATATGCGAATAAAAACACCTTTTCCGCTTGCGGTTAAAGAAAAGTTTAGAGAGTTAGAGTTTAAAACACTATTTAATAGAGAAGAACTATTCGACCAAACAAGCGTAGAAGAAGGCGGTAACGACTATTCGCTAGAAAAGATAGAAAGAAAAACGGTTGCGTCTAAAGAAGAACTAAGCGTGTTTTCAAAAGAAAAACTTACAGCTCTTAACTTTTCTTCTAGCGAAATAACTATATATTTCGGCACGGGGGTTGAATACGTAGTTCCTATTAGAAAAACGTTGCTTGACGACGGGTTTAGTTTGTCCGAGGCGTTTGAAATAGTGAAAGAGTATACCACGTCGGGCGCAAACGTTATAGTGTTTAACAAAAAGGACGTTAAGCGGTTTTTACTAGACGATTTATCCGCGCAATTTACCGCACACGCGCAAGACTTATCGCTTGTAAAATACTTGGTTTCGCAAGCGGGCGGTAGCCAAACGTTAGAAGATTTGCTTAGCGAATACGGGTACCAACATACTTATCCCGCATACGCGATTTATTCTATTTACGATCAGTTGTATAAAAAACTTAAAGAAGACGGTTTAACGAGTTTATACGAAGAAGTTGAACTGCCCCTTTCCGACGTTTTGTTTGAAATGGAAAACGCAGGATTTAAGGTAGACATTGGCGCGTTAAACACCGCTAGCGAAAAGTATGCAGAGATATTAAAAGGGTTAGAGAGTGAAATTCGTGCGCTTGCCGAAAATGAAACGCTAAACGTAAATTCGCCCAAACAACTAGGCGAAGTTTTGTTTGAAAAACTTAAAATAGGAAAGGGCAAAAAGACTAAAAGCGGATACTCTACGTCGGCAGATGTTTTAGAAGGGTTAGAGGGTGCGCACGCAATTGTTCCGCTTATACTAAAGCACAGACAAATACAAAAATTACAGTCCACTTACGTCGAAGGTTTCAAACCGCTTATCGATAAAAAAACGGGGCTGATACACACGTCGTTTAACCAAACGGTAACGGCGACGGGTAGACTGTCTAGTAAAGAACCCAATTTGCAAAATATACCCGTCAGGGACGACGAAGGAAAAGAAATTCGAAAGATGTTCGTTGCAAGGGGGGAAGATAGAGTTCTTATCAGTGCTGACTATTCGCAAATAGAACTAAGGCTACTTTCTGCGTTTTCTAACTGCGAGCCGTTGATATCTGCTTTTAATTCAGGTAGGGACGTTCACGCGGAAACGGCGTCAAAAGTATTCAACGTGCCTTTGAGCGAAGTGACTTCGCAAATGAGAAGAAGCGCAAAAGCGGTTAATTTCGGTATTATTTACGGGATTAGCGAATACGGGCTTGCAAAGAATATTAAAACTAGCAATCAGCAGGCGAGAGAGTATATAAAAACCTATTTCGAAACCTATCCTGAAGTTAAGGCATATATGGATGAAAACGTGCGCTTTGCAAAAGAGCACGGCTACTCCGAAACCGTGCTAAAACGCAAGAGATATATTAGGGAATTACAGTCTTCGTCTTATCCCGTGCGTCAGTTTGGTGAAAGGGTCGCTATGAACATGCCATTACAAGGCAGTAGTGCGGACGTTATTAAAAAGGCGATGATAGCCGTTTCTAATAGAATAAAAAGCGAAAATTTGAAAAGTCAACTCATACTTCAAGTGCACGACGAATTAATTGTGGACGCTTTTGAGAGCGAAAAAGAAATAATAACGAAAATTTTGAAAGAAGAAATGGAAAACGCCGTTTCGTTAAAGGTAAAATTGACGGTAGAAATCGGCGTTGGAAAAACTTGGTTTGAGGCGAAATAATAGGTTATGGAACAAAAATTGATAGCCGTTACGGGTGGAATAGGTAGTGGGAAAAGTTACGCGATTAATTTGTTAAAAGAATCGGGGTATTTTTGTATTTCGTGTGATGAAGTGTATGCGGATTTACTAAAAGAGCGCAAATTTATAAAAAAACTAAAAAAACGCTATCCATTTGCGGTTAGTGGAATTTTTAGACTTAGAGTAGATAAAAAAGTTTTAGCCGAGCACGTGTTTTATAGGCCCGAGAACTTAAAAAAATTAAATAATTTTACTCATCCTATAATATTAAAAAGGGTATTGAGGATTGCAAAAATGAGCAAAGCGGAAAAAGTGTTCGTAGAAGTCCCCGTTTTGTTTGAAAGCGGGCATGAAAAAAAGTTTAATAAAGTTATAATTATTTCTCGAAATCTAAGAGATAGAATAGAAAGCGTAAAAGAGAGATCTAATTTAACCGAAAAGCAAATACAGGTTAGAATTGATAATCAAATCAATTATGCCGAACTAGATAAATCGGGTTATATTGAAGTCAAAAACGATAAAAAATTTGCCGAAAAACTTTTAAAAATCGCAAACGAAATTTAACTTTCTTTTTACTAACTTACCGCGCGACTACATAGTCGTGCGGTTTTTTTACATTTTGCAAAAAACATTGCAAAAAAATAAATTATACTTAACGATAACACACGGAACTAACCAACTATACGTTAAAGGCTTAACCAACTACTCAATGGGTATGTTGCTTGACTTGTGGAACGAAACCACTAACGTAGACGGTGTAACGTTTGATGCTACTACTTGTTCGCTCTCCGTTGCTAATACGGTTGCCGTATGCACGGAAATAACGTTGAACGGAAGTAGCGTTATAAACGGACAAACAATTATGATTAAATTTAAGGTTAACTAAATATACAACCAAATAAAAAGCCTGTTGCAAATTTGCAACAGGCTTTTTTAATAAGTTATATTTTATATTAAGAAAATATTATCACAATTATCGATTTTTTTGAAAAGATAACGTTTTATCAAAATTTATTTTGCTTTGTTTTCTTTATCGATTGCTTCCCAAAGACCTTGGAGGTAGGTAGCGCCAAGCGCTCTATCGTAAAGTCCATATCCAGGCATAGCGACTTCGCCCCAAATCATACGTCCGTGGTCGGGACGGATAGGTCCGTCGAAACCAATGTCGTAAAGCGCTCTCATAATAGCGTGCATATCGAACGTTCCGTCGGAAGATAAGTGTGCCGATTCTTCAAAGTTGGTTGCCGAGTGGAATTTAAGGTTTCTAATGTGTGCAAAGTGAATTCTACCTTTTAGTGCGCGAATCATGTCGGGTAGGTCGTTGTTAAGGTTAGTTCCGTAAGATCCCGTACAGAAAGTAACGCCGTTGTGCTTATTGTCAACAGCACTCATCATACGAAGAATATTTTTCTTATTGATAATTATACGGGGAAGACCAAACACGCTCCAAGCGGGGTCATCGGGGTGAATTGCCATATTGATGTCGTATTTGTCGCATACGGGCATAATACGTTCTAAGAAATATATTAAGTTAGCAAAAAGTTTTTCATCGTCAATATCTTTATACGCTTCGAAAAGTTCTTTAACTCTTGCCATTCTTTCGGGTTCCCAACCAGGCATAACCGAGCCGTTCATATCACCTGCGATAGATTCAAACATTTTTTCAGGAACGATCGCGTCAACTGCTTCTTGAGTGTAAGCAAGTACGGTAGAGCCGTCGGGTCTCATACGTGCAAGTTCTGTTCTAGTCCAGTCGAATACTGGCATAAAGTTGTAGCATACCATACGTATGCCTTCTTTTCCAAGGTTTTCTAAAGTTTGAATGTAGTTTTCAATATATAATTCTCTATCGCCACTACCTGTCTTAATATCATCGTGAACGTTAACGCTTTCTATTCCGGCAACGGTAAGTCCTGCGCTTTCAACTTCTTCTTTCATTGCACGAATACGTTCTCTCGACCATACTTCACCGGGTTTTGTATCGTAAAGGGTGGTAATAACGCCCGTTACGCCGGGAATTTGGCGAATTTGTTTAAGCGTTACGGTATCGTGTCCCGTACCGTACCATCTTAGAGTCATTTGCATAATAAATTTCTCCTTTAAGTTTTTATATTTGTTTAATTATATCATATTGATAAACTAATTTCAAGTAATAATCTTAGCCCTTATTTAATTATAGATTAAATTTTTTATTAGACAAACATAAAACACCTACTGTTTACCCTAACGGGAAATTGCAAGCAATTTTCTCCCCATTCAAGTCCCTTAAAATTTTTCAACAAAAAAAAGAGTCCGCATTAAACCTACTGGTTCAATTCAAACTCTTTTGGTGCGGATAAAGGGACTTGGCGCCTGTGCGCCCTTCTCCGATAAACAGTAGGTGACTACTGTTTACCCTAACGGGAAATTGCAAGCAATTTTCTCCCCATTCAAGTCCCTTAAAATTTTTCAACAAAAAAAGAGTTCGCATTAAACCCACTGGTTCAATTCAAACT
>CAJGCK010000047.1 GCA_904501795.1 uncultured Clostridia bacterium | reverse complement strand
TTTTCAAGTATATTTTGCAATTTTTAAAACTATTTATAGTTTTAATTAGTTTGTTTTCTTAATTTTATTCTCATCTGAAAATTAATGGCGTTTTTTTGATAAATTTTGCCTAAATTTTTAAGAAATTTAAAAAACTCTGCGGTATTTTTGCAGAGTTTTTGTCGTTTTCTTTCTTTGATTTTTGATTAGTCGGGCTTAGAATATTTTTCCCAAAAAATGCCGTCTTCGTAACCTTGAATAGTCTTATCCGTTTCTGCGTTTTCCAACCTTTTTTGAGCCCAAGCGCAGTAAAGTTTATTTTGTTCTATCGCAATATAATTTCTACCGAGTTTTTTTGCCACAACGGCAGTCGTTCCGCTACCTGCGAACGGGTCCAACACTACGTCGCCACGATTAGAACTTGCAAGTAATAGTTTCGCTATCAGTTTTTCGGGCTTTTGAGTGGGGTGAGCGGTATTCTCAGCCATCGACCAGTAAGGCACGGCAATATCGTTCCAAAAGTTTGACGGACAAGTGTTCCTAAACCTACCCTTTTCCGTTTCTTGCCAATCTTTAGGCTTTCCGTTATCTTTATACGGCGCTAACACTTTTCGTTTAACCATGACGTCTTTCAGGTTAAACGTATACTCGTCGCTAACGGTAGCAAAATACACGTCTTCCATACTGTTTTTCCAGTTGGTTTTAGCGCCCCTACCTTTCTCTCTTTGCCAAGTTATTCTGTTTCTTAAAATAAAATGTTTATTGATTAAAGGACCTATGACAAGCGAACTTTTCCAGTCGCAACAAACGTATAGGCTTGCCGTTTTTTTGAGTTTGCTTTTTAATAGTTTTAGCCAAGTTTCAGTATACTTTTCATAATCGTTATCGTTTGTTTTTTTGAAACGATTTCCGTGAAAATTTTTATCTAAATTATAAGGCGGGTCAACCACTAATAAATCTATACTTTCACTAGGGATTTTCTCGATTGCCGAATAAAAATCACCCACTATAAAATCGTTGTTTTTTACGGCAGTTATTTCATCTAAGAAAACGCATTTTTTTAAGTATTTGTCCGCTTGTTCAATAGGAAAATCTATGGTTTTATTTCGTGCTGATTTCATATTACAAATTAAAAGTTTTTATTAAAGTATCGGTTTTTTTAACTAGGTCTTCGTTGCTTTTTGTCTTTTCTATCATTTCCAAAAGAAGCCCCGTTCCATCGCTTGAACGTAAAAGCGCGGAACGAAGTTTGCGTGAAGCGTCTAACTCTTCTTTCGTTAGCAGTAATTCTTCTTTTCGAGTGCCTGTTTTATACATGTCTATCGCAGGGAAAACTCGCCTTTCGCTTAAATTCCTTGAAAGCGTTATTTCCATGTTTCCCGTACCCTTAAATTCTTCGTATATAACGTCGTCAAGCCTACTTCCCGTTTCAATAAGCGCCGTTGATAGTATGGTTAAACTACCGCCGTTTTCTATATTCCTTGCTGAACCGAAAATGCGTTTAACAGGTTGAATTGCGTTGGGGTCTAAACCGCCTGAAAGGGTTCTGCCCGAACTTTCCGTTATAGCGTTGTACGCGCGCGCCAAACGAGTGATAGAGTCCATTAAAACGATTACGTTTTCGCCAAGTTCTACCATACGTTTTGCTCTGCCGATGGTTAATTCGGCAACCCTTACGTGATGAGCGTTACTTTCATCAAAAGTGGAGTATACTACTTCACTGTTGAGCGAACGTCTCATATCGGTCACTTCTTCGGGTCGTTCATCGATTAAAAGTACTATTAATTTAACGTTATCGTTATTTTTTTCTATCGCTCTAGCAATATTTTTTAAAAGAGTGGTTTTTCCCGTTTTGGGCGGTGCGACTATAAGTCCGCGTTGCCCAAAACCTAGTGGCGAAAATAAGTCTACCGTTCTAACGGCAACGTTTGACGCCCCTTCCCCTTCGAGTTTTACCCTTTCCGTTGGATAATAAGGCACTAAATCATCAAAATTTATTCTATCTATAAAACAACTAGGCGATAGTCCGTTAATTTTGTCAACGGATACAACGGCATAGTCCGTCTTCTTATCGTCTTCGGTTATTCTTGCTACGACGCGTACGGTGTCGCCGTGGAACAAATTAAACTGTTTAATGATGTTTGCGCCAACAAAAGCGTCGCCTTTAGAGTTGTCGTAATTATTCACACGAACAAAACCGTAACCAGATGAAGTAATATCTAAAACGCCTTCTAAAATTACCGTGTCTTTTTTATCTAAACTGTCGTGAAATTCAATGTAACGGTTTGTATCTTCGCCCGATGAATAAGATTCGTAATCTTTAACGTAATAGCCTGAAATATCCGGTCTAAATTTCGGTGGAGCACCCAAGTTGTTTACGGGAGACGGTTCAATCTCGCCCGCCTGAATTTTTAAAATTTGGTCTATTAGAAGCTCTTTATCCAAACTAGCGGGGGCGCGAACGCCTATTTCTCTACCTATTTCTCTTAAAACCGATAAATGCATTTCCACTAGCAATTCTTTTGTAAAATTAATAAATTTTTTCATTTTTACTCCCCTTGTAAATTGTTTTTTATTGTTCTTGCAGAAACTATGCCTGAAACAAAGGCAAACGTTAAGTTATAACCGCCACAATCCCCGTCAACGTCAAGCACTTCACCCGTAACAAACATATTTTTGACGATTAAACTTTCATACGTTTTTGGGTTTATTTCGCGCGTTTTTATTCCGCCCTTGGTAACTTGCGCGTATTGAAAGCCTAAATTACCAGTAACAGTTAAACTAAAATTTTTAAGAGAATAAACGATATCCTCTATAGAACGAGATTTTGCGCGTTTTACAACCGCTTGTCCCACGCGTTTAACTAATATACCGTTTAACCACTCTTCTGCGGGTATAAAAGGCAAGTTCTTGAGTTTGTCTGCAAGCAAGTCGTAAGTTTCTTCTTTGCTTTTGTCGGGCAAAAACTCAATGTTTATCCACGGAGAATTCGCTTTGGACAAATGCCCCGAAACCTGAAATACCGCAGGACCCGAAACACCGTATTCGGTAAACAATATCTCACCAACGCAACTTTTAAGTTTTTCGCCGTTATCATATGCGGTAACCCTTGCTTGTTCTTTTAAGCCCCTTAACGCTTTTATATGTTCGGTTTGCGTTTTTAGTTGTACTAACGACGGATAAAGTTTAGTTTTTTCGTGCCCTAAAGCCGTCAATAGCTTATAGGAAGTTCCATCCGTACCGAAATGTTTACCCGCGCTTCCGCCGACCGCCACAACAACGTTTTTTGCAAAAATTTTATTAGAAGTTGATGATATTTCAAACAAACCGTTTTTTTCTATTATTTTTTCTACGCAAAAATTTGTTAGAGTTTGAACCTTTTTATGTTCTAAAACGTTTCTAAAAGCATCTAAAACACTGTTCGCTTGGCGAGAAAGCGGATATTTTTTTCCGTCTGCCGACGTATAAAAAGGTATGCCTAAAGAATAAAAATATTCGTCTAAATCAATATTTTTTTGATGTTCTAAAAAAGTCTGAATAAAAAACGGGTCGCCGTAATAATTGTTTTCATTTATGCTTTTATTAGTTAAGTTGCCTTGACCGTTGCCCGTTGATATCAGCTTTTTGCCCACCCTATCGTTTTTTTCTAGCACGACGACACTCTCGCCTAAAAGCGCGTTTTTGCCTAAAACGCATTCAAGCGCGCAAATTAGACCGGAAGCACCACCGCCAACGATTGCTACGTTATAAATTTGTTTCATTATAATTATCCCTATATATACTTGACAAAATTTTGGAGTTTTATTAGAATTTAAAAAGGAGAAAAGATATGAACGTTTTTGAATTTATGTTTTCTAACGCCCATTTAATGATTGCCTTAGCGGTAACTGTCGCCGTTATCGCATTAGCAAGCGTGATTAAAATTTTTGTTTTAAAAAAGTGGGAAGACGTTGAACGTCTAAAAAATAATAAAAAAGAAAATGAGAATATAAACGATTAATTGGTTTTTTAACTAGAATATTAAGTGAACTTTTTGGCAAGCCTTTCGGCTTGCTTTTTTTATAAAATATCGGCAAGTTCTTCTGGCGTGGAAACAAAGATTTTTGCGCCCGCTTCGATAAGCTGTTCTTTGCTTCGATACCCCCACAACACCGCAATACCTTTCGTTAGAGAATTTATCGCCGTTAAAACATCCGTCTCTCCATCGCCGACGAAAAAAGTATTTTCTGGCAAAACGCCAAGCCGTTTCATAATTTCAATAGCGCCGTCGGGTGCGGGTTTCTTTTCAAACGCGCTACTTTGCCCGATTACACAATCAAATTCGTAGTGCGACAAGTACTTTTTATATACTTCGTCCGTAGTTGCTTGCGGTTTGTTGGTTAGTATTGCGAGTTTATAACCTTTGGATTTTAGCGTGGATAAAAGTTTATTAACCCCGTCAAACAAACGAGTTTTAGGGCTACC
The DNA here is from genome assembly GCA_904501795.1 of uncultured Clostridia bacterium. GTDB lineage: Bacteria > Bacillota > Clostridia > Christensenellales > Borkfalkiaceae > UBA1259. The sequence goes on along the minus strand of CAJGCK010000047.1, from coordinate 4,759 downwards.
CGATTGAGTATAAACGTCGTTGTAAAAGGCAAGCCTTTCGTCTATCTCCGCATCGGTCAATTTCTCTTTTATACTGTCTTTTACCAAACGCCTTGCGCCGTTACCTATGTTCTTTTTTGCTTCGCAGTCGTCTACTAGCGGATGTCCGTACCTAGCGAGAGTAACATTTATACTATCTTTAATATCTTCAAGCGAGTGGATAAGCGTTCCGTCAAGGTCGAAAATTATTGCTTTGTTCATGCTATATTACATTTGCTCCACTGTTTCAATGCCTAAAAGAGTTAACGCGTTGGTTAGCGTTGTTTTCACCGATTTAGTTATAGCAAGCCTAAACGCGCGAGTTCCTTCAGGCGCGGTGGCTATTTTGCAATTTATATAAAACTTATTGAAAGCGGTTGCCAAGTCTAAAGCGTACCTGGTTATCAAAGAAGGTTCGTATTTCTCACTCGCTTGGCGAACTACTTCGCCAAATCTACTCAACTCTTTTACCACTTCGTATTCATCAACATTAAGTTCGTTAACTGAAAAACTTGCACAATCACCGCATTTGTTTAACAAGCTGTAACAACGCGCAACGGTATACTGAACGTAAGGGCAAGTTTCACCTTCGAAACTAAGCACTCTATCGTAACTAAATACGATATCTTTAATTTTATTATTACATAAAGCGCCGAAAATAACCGCGCCCGTACCAACCGCACGCGCGATTTTTTCTTTATCGGGTAATGCAGGGTTTTTTTCTTGTATAACGTTATACGCCTTTTCTATGGTTTTATCAATAACGTCTTCTAGTAAAACGACTTTACCGTGACGCGTACTCATAGCACCGTCTTCTAAAGAAACCATGCCGTACGCAACGTGGACCATATCTTTAGCCCAAGGCTTGCCCATTAATTCAAGCACCTTAAACAACTGCTTAAAGTGTAGATTTTGTTGATATGCAACCACGTATAAACACTTATCAAAATCGTAAGTGTTTTTTCTATAAACCGCTGCGGCGATATCACGCGTTGCATAAAGCGAAGACCCGTCCGATTTCAAAATTAAACAGGGAGGCATACCATATTCTTCTAAATCTACGATAGAAGCGCCTTCTGAATTTTTAATTAGTCCTTTCTCTTTTAGTTCTTCAACTACGGGCGCCATTTTGTCGTTATAAAAACTCTCGCCTGCGTATGAATCAAAAGAAACGTTTAAGAGTTTATAAATCTTATCAACTTCCTCAAGCGTTATGCGCTTAAATAGAGTAAAAAGCTCGTTGCTCTCTTTGTCGCCTTCTTCAATTAATTTAAAATACCTGCGCGCTTCGTCTTCGAGCTCGGGAAATTTGGTGGCTTCGTCGTGAAACTTAACGTATATCCTAGTTAGTTCGGCAAGCCTACCCTTTTCAACCGCTTCTAGACTGCTCCATTTTTTATAGGCAACTATAAGCTTACCAAATTGCGTACCATAGTCACCCAAGTGGTTTATTCCAACCACTTTATAACCCAAAAATCTAAATATTTTGCAAAGCGCAGAGCCTATTACGGTCGTGCTTAAATGCCCGATATGAAAGGGCTTTGCTATATTTATAGAAGAATAGTCAATACACACCGTTTTGCCTTCGCCGATATTTGCACTACCGTACGAAGCGCCTTCAAACAGTATTTTATCCAAAGTACTTTTTACAAAATTTAAACGGTTGACCTTGAAATTAAGATATCCGTTAACGGCGGTACAATCGGAAATAATATCGTCCTTTTCAAAAGAGTTTGCAAGATTAGTAGCTATCACTACGGGTGAAGACCTTAAAATTTTGCTTAGCTTAAAGCACGGCAAAGCATAGTCGCCCATGTCGGTATTCGGGGGGACTTCTATAAAAGAATATACTTGTTCTTTTTCTAGCCCGTCAATATTAAGTTTTTCGGCAATATATTTTTTATAGTCCATTTTTTCCTCCGTAAATAAGCAACTTGTTTACTCTTTTTATATAATACCATATTTTTTAACGAAAATGCAACACAAAAAGTTGAAATTTAGCACATTTTAGTTTATAATTAACGATAATAAAACTTTCTTTGGAGTTAAAAGATGAAATTAGGTGTAGTTGGGCTACCAAACGTTGGAAAATCTACTTTATTTAACGCTATTACTCATGCGGGTGCGGAATGTGCTAACTACCCGTTTTGCACTATCGAACCGAACGTTGGAATAGTTGCCGTTCCCGATAAACGTTTAGACGTTTTGGGTAAACTATACAACACTAAAAAAATAACGCCTGCCGTTATTGAGTTCGTTGATATTGCTGGGTTAGTTAAAGGCGCTTCTAAAGGCGAAGGTTTAGGAAATAAATTTTTGGCTAATATTCGTGAAACGGATGCAATAGTACACGTTGTTAGATGCTTTCAAGATGAAAACGTTACGCACGTAGACGGTAACGTTGACCCACTTAGAGATATTGAAACGATTAATTTAGAACTTATATTCTCCGATATAGAATCGGTTAAGAAAAAACTTGATAAAGCCGTTTCTATGATTAAAACGGGGGATAAAAAATATAAAATTGAAGCAGACTTCTTGCAAAGGCTTTTCGACCATTTGTCTGCTTTCAAACCCGCAAGAACTTTGGAAGTTTCAAGTGATGAAGCCGAATATCTAAAAGGACTATTCTTGCTAACTTCAAAGCCTGTTATTTACACCGCTAATATTAGCGAAATGGATATGGGCGAAAACCAAGAAGAAATCCCTGCGGTTAAAAAAGTTTTAGATTTTGCTAAAACTGAAAATGCTCAATCTTTAGTTATTTGCGCTAAAACCGAAGAGGAACTCTCTATGCTCCCAGAAGATGAACAAGCGTTGTTTTTGGAAGAGTTGGGTGTGAAAGAGAGCGGGCTCGATAGGTTGGTTAAAGCGTCATATACACTACTCGGCTTAATTAGTTACCTAACCGCAGGCGAAAAAGAAGTTAGAGCTTGGACGGTTGAAATGGGAACTAAAGCTCCGCAAGCAGCGGGAAAAATCCACTCAGACTTTGAAAAAGGCTTTATTCGTGCCGAAATTGTTGATTACGATATTTTAGTCGAGCTTGGAAGTTTTAACCTTGCAAAAGAGAAAGGAAAGGTTCGCTCGGAAGGAAAAGAGTACGTTATCAAAGACGGAGACGTCGTTTTGTTTAGATTTAACGTGTAGAAACAAAATATAAAAGCGTGTGCTAACTAGCACACGCTTTTTTAATTAGTCTTCTTCATAATGAACGTGGAGCAATTTGTGTTTCAAACGCTCGTTCATCGTTGATAATATGTTTTCAACTGTTTTATTAGCGTCAGAAGTCTTTTTGGTTAAAGAAGAGTCCGCTTGATACAAGCCTTTACTTCTCATCGCTCTTGCAGTTATGTCCGCTTGAGGTTGACCACCACCGTTTACACAACCTGCTGGACAAGACATTACTTCTACGAATTGATATTCAACTTCCTTATTTTGTATCTTTTCGATTAAATTCAATGCGTTTCTAAGCCCGCTTACTACCGCAATCTTAACGTCTTTTCCCGCAACTTTAACGGTTGCTTCTTTAACGCCTTCTAAACCGCGCACGCCAACGTATGCTATGCTATCTAACGCGTTATCCGACTTGTCGTCGCTAACGTAACGCAAAACGGCTTCGGTAACGCCACCGGTTACACCGAAAATTACGCCTGCACCAGTGTACTCGCTAAACGGATTATCCAAAACGCCGTCTTGTTCGTTTTTAAAGTCTATACCAGCGGTCTTTATCATAGCGATAATCTCTTGCGTGGTCAATACTGCGTCAATATACCTGTCTCCGTTATCGTCAATGAATTCACCACGTGCACTTTCGAATTTTTTAGCCGTGCACGGCATTATTGCAACGTGAAAATGCTTTTTATCGCCTTTATATAAATGTTTAACGGTTGCGCCAAGCATTTGCATAGGTGATTTACAAGTCGAAATATTTGGAAGAAGCGAAGGAAATCTATTTTCCGCAAACCTTACCCATGCGGGACAGCAAGAAGTGAATAACGGCAAGTTCTCACCCGTTGCTAAACGTTTTGCAAACTCGTTTGCTTCTTCAATAACCGTCATATCAGCGCCCAAAGAAGTATCGTAAACCTTATCAAATCCGATTTCTTTAAGTGCGCTAACTAGTTTACCCATCAAAGGCGTTCCTTCTTCTAGACCGAATTCTTTGCCAAGCGCTACCCTAACAGCTGGTGCTACTTGAACTGATACTTCTATTTCGGGATTGCCTATAGCAGACCAAATGCGTTCGGTATCGTCTTTAACGGTGATTGCACCCACGGGGCAAACCGCAGAGCATTGTCCGCACCCTACGCAAGGCGAAGTTCCTATCTCTTTGTCAAACGCGGTAACTATTTTCATTTCAGAACCACGATATCCGTAATCGATTGCGCCAACCGCTTGAACTTCGTTACACATTCTAACGCATTTTCCGCAAAGAATACATTTAGTTGAAGTTCTAGTTATGCTGAGCGAAGAATCATCCACTTCGTTTTTCGTAACGCTATTCGGGAAACGTACGTCGGTTAAATTATACCTTGTTGCAAATTCTTGAAGCTTACATTTGCCGTTTTTAGAACAAACGGTACAATCTCTACAATGGTTTGAAAGAAGCAATTCTAAAACCATTTTTCTATATTTGCGAAGTTTCGGCGTGTTGGTTTTAATAACCATGCCCGCTCTAGGTTGTGCCGAACACGAAGCGTCTAAACCACCGCGTTCGTTTTCAAACATACACATTCTA
>CAJGCK010000046.1 GCA_904501795.1 uncultured Clostridia bacterium | reverse complement strand
ATAGCATTGGTATATTTCATGCATTCAAGACCTGCATTTTCAAGGTCACCGGTAACGTGTTCGCCATCGTCGTCTTCATAACCGTAAACGGCATCAGAGATAAGGAAATCACCCGTAGTGCCTTCTTGAACACCGATAGCCTTTGTGGTAACTTGTGCAAGTTCTTCAATAGTAACAACGCTGTTAGCGTCTTTATCGGGGAACATATTGCTTGGAACTATAACGTATTGAACCGATTCAGCGTAAATAGTAGAAGGAAGAGCAGCTTCATCACGAGATGGGTCTTGAGTCATACCAGCAGCACCAACTGCATTAACGTTATTTTGAACTTCAACTAAAATTTGGTCGAATTCAATGTCGTTAATAATAACGTTGTATCCTAAGATTTCGCCAACTTCTTGCATGATGTCGATATCAACGCCGACAACTTCGCCGTATTCGTTCATGTATTCATAGGGCGGGAAGCCTGCGTTAGTATAAACGTACAAGGTGGGTTTACCGTTTCCGGTAGAACAACCTACGGCAGAAAAAGCACATACTAAACAAGTGATTGCCGTAAGCAACAAAGTTAAAAATTTTTTCATAATAAAATCTCCTTTCGTTTAGCTTTTAATCAAAAGCGTAATCGTATTATATATTGATTAGCAAACTTTGTCAAACGTTTTTCAATAATTTTTAAAATTTTCAACAAAAAATTGAATATAAGCATTTTTATGCGAATAATTTATGTGTTTATTCATTTTTTTAGTAAAAACCTGCGTTGTTATAAAAAGGCTTGACGAAAGGCGAGTAAATTTTCGTTAAATATGACAAGAATAGTCACTAAATAAAATTAAAATTTAGGCGATAGGTAAAGGTTAGCGTTGCGAAAAAGGTCAAAAAAAAGTCTATAAATATTTAAAATATTATAAGTAAAGATATTGATAAAAAAACTGGAATATGGTATAATTAAAATGAACGAAAATCGTTCAAAGGCACAAAACTAAAGGAGTACTATTTTGAACAGTTTGGGAAGAAACAACGCTAATAAGGGCAAGAATACTTCGTCGATATTCACGAAAGAAACGTTGGGCGTAGTGTTTGTTTTATTTGCAACTTTATTAATGGTATGTCTAATAACTCGCGAGACGGTGTTTTCTCTACCCGGTCAGTACGTAAACGCCTTTTTACTAGGTTGTTTTGGATATTTTGCTTATGCGGTGGTAATCTCGCTTTTCGTGCTCGGCGTATGTATGATAGTTGGTAAGAAGACGATGTTCTACGGCAAACGTAAAGCGTTGTTATCTTTAACACTTATTTTGCTTGCCGTTTTAGTTCACGTTATAACTTATTCGGGTGGTGAAGGGGTAACTTTCGGTGAATATATATCTAACTCATATTTATACGCAGGTGGTGGAATAGCCACTTGTACGGGCGGTGGTTTTTTTGCATCGCTAATAGCTTATCCTATCGTAAAGGTGTTAAGCGTTATCGGTAGTTACGTTGTATTAAGCGTTCTCGTAGCGCTAAGTGGATATGCGCTTTTTAATGATTTCAAAAAAGGCGGTAGGGTTAGTAAACCTAAAAGGGAAGTAAAGTTTAACACTTCTTTTGTTCCAACGGAAGACGCGCAGGCGGAAGAAGTTAAAGAATATCCTATTCCGGGCGTTCAATTTCCTGATATAGAAACGAAACCCGCGCAACGTCTATTTGTTAATAATGCAAACGATTTTGAGTTCAAAAGCAAAAAGGAGCTTAAAAACGAAGATAAAAGTTTGGGTGTTAAGTTTGAATCTAGTACTAACGGCTTAAACATAGCAAGTTCAGGCAGTTCGTATTCTCAAATATACGGTAAAGAAATGCAAGAGCGTTTAGACTATATTAAGACTCCCGCCAAGATAGACCTTGAAAAGACTATTAAAGGTTTTGGCGGTGGCGTTAACGTTTCAAACAATATACCGCCCGTTAATTTTTCTTCACAAGATATAAGCCTTTCATCTCCCGTTAAAGAAGAAGCGGTTGTGGAAGAACAAGAAACGGCAATTCCCTTGTATGAATACGACGAAAGCGTTAAGACTACGCCCGCCGTGGTGGATGATGCGTTATCCCGTGCTGAAACTTTCAGTTCGGGCTATGCCGAAATAGAAGAGATTGACGAAAATTCTTTGCAAGTAAACGAAGCGGTAGAAAGTTTTATACCGCTAAATAACGCTATAAAAGACTCGGTTATAGAGCCCGTGAAAGAAGATTATTTTGTTAACGACTCTCTTGCTGAGAAAGTTGAAGAAAGGTATGACACCGATTTTGGCGTAGAAAATGACGATGCTAGTAGCGACGTAGATTTCGGCTTGCAAGAAACGAAAAAGTTTGAAGACGACGTGGTTGAAGAAATAGTTGAACCGCCCGTATCTCAAATTAGAAACGAGCGTGCTCGTGGAATTTTATTTGGTAGCGGTTTTGAAGGAGTAGAAAAAACCGATTCGGAAATAGACGACGAAATTTTTTCGGATAGGGGACGCGGTGCTCGTTTACAACGTGGTCAATCGGTATTTGAAAACAAGAGCGAGCCTAAGGTAGAAGCCAAGATAGAGTCCGAACAAAAACCGCCCGCACCTATAAATCGCGAATATTTCCGCCCACCCTTTGGTTTGCTTGAAGATTATACGGTGGATAGTGATTTACCACAAGAAAATCACGAAGAGCGTAAGAGTATAATTAAACAAACGTTAGAAGAATTCCATATAAACGCTATTCCGCAAGGGCACGTTCAAGGGCCTTCTATAACCCGTTACGAAATAATGATGCCACCTGGAATATCCGTTAAAAAGGTTTTGGCGTACGACGACGATTTAAAGATGCGTTTATCGGCAAGGGACGGCGTTAGAATAGAAGCGCCTATTCCTGGTAAAAACTTAGTCGGTATAGAAGTTGCCAACCAAGTAAAGATAACGGTTGGGTTAAAAGAAGTATTAGAGCAACTTTCGTGCAAGAAAGAGAAGGAAGGCTCGCTCACGTTCGCTATCGGTAAAGATATCGTTGGTAGCGCGATAAGTGACAACCTTGCAAAAGGTCCGCACTATTTAGTGGCGGGTGCAACGGGCTCTGGTAAGAGCGTATGCTTAAACGTTATGATAGTCAGTCTAATTATGCGTTATAGTCCGGAAGAACTAAGACTTATTCTAATAGACCCCAAGCGCGTAGAGTTTAGGATTTACGAACATATTCCGCATTTAATGATAGATGAAATTATTAACGAGCCTAAAAAGGTTTTGGCAACGCTAACTTGGGCTTACGAAGAGATGGAGCGTAGGTATAAAACGTTTGAAGACTGTGGCGGGCTTATCGTAGATATAGATTCTTACAACAAAAATATTGCAAGTGAAACGGTTGCAAAAATGCCGAGAATAGTTATTATAATCGATGAACTTGCCGACCTAATGGAAACTTGTAAAAAAGATTTAGAAGCGCGCATACGTCAGTTGGCGCAAAAGGCTCGTTCGGCGGGCATACACTTAGTACTTGCTACACAAAGACCTTCGGTAGATATAATTACGGGTACTATTAAAGCGAACTTACCGTCGCGTATTGCGTTAAAAGTTATGAATTATAACGACTCGCAGACTATACTCGGCGAACAGGGTGCTGAAAAACTTTTGGGTAACGGCGATATGCTCTATAAGAACTCGTCTATGCCCGGTTACGAGCGTTATCAAGGCGCTTGGATAAGCACTCGTGAGATAAACAACGTCGTTTCATATATCAAAGAACATAACAAGGCATATTTTGACGACGGACTTAAAGACTTCTTAGAACAAGCCGTTAATCCCAAACCCGAAGAAAACGTTTCGGTAGAAGGTGGTGGCGACGGCGGAGAGAACAACGAACTCTTCGTGCAAGCGCTTTCGCTTGCCGTAAATTCGGGCACTATTTCGATATCGCAACTTCAACGTCGTTTCTCCATAGGCTATCCAAGGGCAGGCAGTTTGCTTGACAAAATGGAAATGATGGGCTTTGTTTCGGGTAATGAAGGCAGTAAAGCGCGCAGGGTGCTATTAACTAGAGAAGAATTTGAAAGAAGATACGGGAACGTTCCCGATTAAACGAATAATATGCAAAAGAACAAATTCATAGGCGTTATATCTTTAGGGTGCGACAAAAACACGTGCGATACGGAAAAGATGCTTCATATACTTAAAAGCCGTCATCAAATCGTAACCGACCCCGAAGACGCGCAAATTATCATAATCAACACTTGCGCATTTTTAGAAAGCTCAAGGAAAGAAGCTATAGAAGAGATTTTATCGTGTGCGCAACTTAAAAAGGCGTGTAAACTTGAAAAACTTATCGTTACAGGTTGTTTGCCCCAAAAATTCGTAAGTGAGCTGTATTCCGCACTTCCTGAAGCAGACGCTTTTTTAGGCGTTTCCGATTACGGCGAAATACTTTCGGTAATAGACGGTGTGTATGAGAATAGGCGAATAAACGCAGTTGGCTTTCCGCGTGGCGAGTGTGGGACCGAAAGGTGCTTAACGACCAAAGGATACGCCTACTTAAAGATTGCCGACGGGTGTTCTAACCACTGTACGTACTGCCTAATTCCTAAAATTCGCGGAGCCTACCGTTCCGTTCCCAAAGCGCAACTCATAAAAGAAGCAAAGGGACTAGGTGAAGTTAGTGAACTCATACTTGTTGCGCAAGACGTAACTCGGTACGGGCAAGACTTAGAACAGCCAACCGATTTAGTTGAGCTTATTAAAGAACTGTCCTTGCTTGACAACGTAAAAGGGATAAGGCTTTTGTATTGTTATCCCGAAAACGTTACCGATAGATTGATACACGAGTTCAACATTAACGGTAAACTAATTCGGTATATAGATATCCCCATGCAACACGCGGACGACGGCGTGCTTAAACTAATGAATAGAAAGGGCACGGGTAAGAGTTATCTAGAACTAATAGAAAAATTGAAAAATAGCGTAAAAGGTATTGCAATTCGTTCGACTTTCATAACGGGTTTTCCAGGCGAGAGCGAGCAGGCGTTTGAAAATTTAGTATCTTTCATACGCTCGGCAAAACTGTTTAATGTCGGGTTTTTCAAGTATAGTAGAGAAGAAGGTACTGCGTCATACAATCTTAAAGACCAAATTCCAGAAAAGGAAAAGGGCAAACGTTTAAGGAAGTTGTACGCCGAGCAAAAAAAGGTTGTAAAATCTAATCTAAGCCTTCTAAAGAATAGAACTTTTAGCATTTTCGTTGAAGGGTTTGACCAAGAAAAACTAGTTTATTACGGTAGGGCGTACTTTAACGCTCCCAATATAGACGGAAAAGTTTATTTTTTCTCAAGCGAAGAAGTTGAATTTTACACACACGTAAACGTAAAGATAATAAAAAACGACGGTTACGATTTATACGGAGAGAGAATATGAATTTACCAACAAAGTTAACAGTATTAAGAATTTTACTTATTCCCGTGTTCGCCACGATTTTTTTCGTGGAAAGTATCCCGTACAACTACTTAATTTCGGCGGTTGTGTTTTTATTAGCGTCACTCACAGATTTTTTAGACGGATATTTGGCGCGAAAGAACAACCAAGTAACTGATTTAGGCAAATTCTTAGACCCTATAGCCGATAAAGTTTTAGTTTCCACCGCACTTATAATAATGCTAACGCCTATCGGCATACAGATTTTGCCGTGGTACGGCTCGGTTTTTGTTGCCGTAATACTTGCAAGGGAACTTATAGTTAGTGGGTTTAGAATGGTAGCTTCGTCCAAAGGCAAGGTTTTGGCGGCGGACAAGAGTGGTAAAATAAAAACTTTCGTGCAAGACGTTGCAATAATATGGCTACTAGTAGGTGCATCGTTTTTCACGGGGTTATATAACTGGTTTAACCTAACGGGTATTATTCTTTTAGGTATAGCAACGCTATTGACCATTTACTCTGGTGTAGAGTGTATGGTAAAAAACAAAGACGTATTAAAGGGATAACTGATAACTTAATGAAAACTTCGCTAATACTATTCAAATGCGTAGAAGATAGGCTTTCTGCGGAATACGTTAGTCAGGTGGTAGACTGCTTTTATAACGGCGGAATTAATTTAGACGTCGTTGACGTCTTGCCCGTAGACGACGATATAGCCTTCAGGCGCAGATTAGAAGAATATAAAGACACGGCGGACAACTTAATAGTGTTAGTGCCCGAACAAATACGGTTTGACGTTAAAAAGATAATTTCACTCGTGACCGATAGTATTTTTATCGAAAACGAAAACGCACAAAACTTTATAAAGGCGATAAGCGTACAAAATGGCGTTTCGTATTCTGATGAATACGCTCAAATGCCCATAGACGCAACGCTAATTCCCAATCTAAACGGACCTATGCAAGGTTTTATGCAAGAAGATAACGAGTTTACGTTGCTCGTGCTACCTATGGCGCTAGAACAACTTAAACCTATGTGCATGCAATACGTATCGCCATATTTTGAAACCAAATCGGGTAAAAAGCCGTATAGACTAGTACTAAAATACTTCGGTGATGAGAACGTGTTGAAGAGCGGGCTTGAAGAGTTACTTGCGCCTTTCGATAACAAGGTAAAAGCAAACGTGACCACCGTCCACGGTGACAGTCTGCTTAGCCTAATTTTCACACCCGACACCGATAGGAAGGTTAGCGACGAAATCGTTCGCCAAATTATACTAAAATACCAAAGCAATATATACGCGGAGTTCGAAACGTCTTTATCTGAAAGATTGTTCGACCTTTTGCAACTTAAAAATAAAAAAATATCCGTGGCAGAATCGTTTACGGGCGGAAGAGTCGTTGCGGAAATTATAAAAAACCCCGGCGTTTCGTCTTATCTAAGCGAAGGGCTAGTGACGTATAGCAACAATAGTAAAGTAGAACGCCTAAAAGTCAAGGCGGAAGACTTGCTTAAACACGGCGCGGTAAGTTCAAACGTAGCCTATCAAATGGCGTTAGGTCTACTAAACAAGCGCGACACGGATATAGCGATAGCAACTACGGGTATAGCAGGACCTAAGAGCGACGATACCTTAAAACCCGTTGGGCTCTGCTACATAGCGGTTGGAATGAAAGACGGTATTCACGTTTATAAATACAATTTCAACGGCAATAGAGAAGAAATTACGGAAACGGCAAAGAATACTGCGCTGTTTTTGGCGATAAAAAAATTAAAAAACATATAAAGGAAAAATGAAAAATGGATGAGAACAAAGTAAAAGCATTAGACGGCGTATTGTCGCAAATCGAAAAACAATATGGCAAAGGATCTATAATGAAACTCGGCACACAAGCGGGGGATACTACCATAGAAGCGTTGCCAACCGGTTGTTTATCACTTGATTTAGCAGTAGGCGTAGGCGGTTTACCGCGTGGTAGAATAGTTGAAATATACGGGCCGGAATCTTCTGGTAAAACTACCGTTGCGTTGCACGTAATTGCCGAAACTCAAAAGAACGGCGGAATATGTGCGTTCATAGACGCAGAGCACGCATTAGACCCCGTTTACGCAAAAGCATTGGGAGTAAATCTAGATGAATTGTACGTTTCCCAACCCGATAACGGCGAACAAGCGTTAGACATAACGGCGTCTTTGGTTAGCAGTAAAGCGGTGGACTTAATCGTAGTTGACTCGGTTGCCGCTCTAACTCCACGTGCCGAAATAGAAGGGGATATGGGTGATTCACACGTTGGGCTACAAGCAAGACTTATGAGCCAAGCGTTAAGAAAACTAACGGCAATAACCAACAAATCAAAGACGTGCATAATTTTCATCAACCAACTACGTGAAAAGGTGGGCATTATGTTCGGTAACCCCGAAGTGACCGCGGGGGGAAAAGCGCTTAAATTCTACGCAAGCGTTCGTATAGACGTTAGAAAGGCGGACGCGCTTAAAGACGGTGGCGAAGCGTACGGCAATCACACCAAAGCCAAAATAGTTAAAAACAAAGTTGCTCCGCCGTTTAAGGTAGCGGAATTCGATATTATTTACGGGAAAGGTATATCTAACGGCAGTTGTTTAATAGACTTAGGGCTTGGCTACGGTCTAGTTCAAAAGAGCGGTTCGTGGTTCTCGTATAACGGCGAGAAGATTGCGCAAGGCAGAGAAAAAGCGGTAGATTATTTTGAAAACAATGTAGAAGTTGCAGAAGAGCTAAAAAATAAAATATTAGAAGCTTTTAAATCAGGCGCTAAGAGAGACTAAAAGTATTGACAACCGAATAAAAAAATAGTAAAATAAAAAAAAGCGTTTTAATAAAAATAAGCGCAAAAAATAACAGGAGGGCATGAACATGCAAAACGTAAAAGCAAGCTCCCTGTTCTTGGCAAACGGAACGGAAATTATAGTTCCCATAGTAGTGGGAGTTGTGGCTATAATTTTAGGTTTCGTTGTCGGTTGGATTATAAAAACGTTAATTTTTAATCAAAAGCAAGGCGATTTAAGGCAACAAAAACAAGACATGCTTGACGCCGCGCGTGAAGAAAGTAAACAAATTAAAAAGGAAGCGATTTTAGAGGCAAAAGAACAGGACTTAAGACTTCGTAACGAATTTGAACGCGAATTTAAAGAAAAGCGTTTAGAACTTCAAAGGATAGAGAATAGGCTTAACCAAAAAGAAGAAACTTTGGATAAGAAGGAAGAAAATCTTTTAAGACGTAACGAAGAAACTACAAGACAACAAAACAACTTAAAAAACAAAGAAATCGAATTAGACAAAAAGATATCGGATATTGCAGAGCAACACGATAGAATAATAAAAGAGTTTGAAAAGATTTCTCAAATGAGCAAAGAAGAGGCTAAACAGCAATTAATTTTATCTATTACCGACGAAGCGAAAAGAGACGCAGCGGGTATGGTTAAAAATATAGAAGCCGAAGCCAAAGAAAACGGAGAAAGAAAGGCTAAAGAAATAGTAAGCCTTGCAATCCAAAAATGTAGCACTGAACAAGCGTCAGAAATAACCGTTTCAGTAGTACCGTTACCTAACGACGATATGAAAGCGCGTATAATAGGTAGAGAAGGAAGGAACATAAGAACGCTTGAAAACGCAACGGGCATTGAACTAATAATAGACGATACGCCCGAAGTAGTAATAGTATCGGGCTTTGACCCCGTTCGCCGTGAAGTTGCAAGAATAGCGCTTGAAAAACTTATTCAAGACGGTAGAATTCATCCTGCAAGGATAGAAGAAACGGTAGAAAAAGTTAAAAAAGAACTAGACGCACAAATAAAAGAAGCGGGCGAATCGGCGATGTTCGAGTGTGGAATATTTGGTTTGCACCCCGAACTAGTTAAAACTTTAGGTAGATTAAAATTCCGTACGAGTTACGGTCAAAACGTATTAAAACACTCGTTAGAAGT
>CAJGCK010000045.1 GCA_904501795.1 uncultured Clostridia bacterium | reverse complement strand
TATGGAAAACGAAAGAATTGATTTTTTTATCAAGACTCTTGCAGAACTTAGCGCATTTTTAGTTAAAATCAAAGTTAGAAACGCCGAAATGCAAGAACAAGGAAGACTAAGCAAAGCCGTCGAGGAATATCTTGACGGCTTTAATTTTTCAACGTTAAACGTTGAAACAACTGCGCCGATGCGCAACGGTGATGCTTTACAATTAAATCTCAATGAACGTGATAACGTAATGGCAGAAAATGGATACGTTGAATTTAATGAAAAGGAGATTTATTCTATGCCAAAAAATATTAAGCGCATTATTATAATGCAAAAACTACGTTGTCGGCTAAGAACCCGCACGAGCGGAAAAAACAGTTTTGTTTATGAAATTCGGCTACGAAAAGACGGCTACAACATAAGTGCATGCGGAAAAACCATTGACCTTGCGAAATTGAACTTTCTGACCAAACTTAAAACGGCACAAGTAAAAGACGAGGCCCAAAGCAGTTCTACAAGTTTAAGCGCTTTCGCAACCTACTATTTCAAGAACTTTTATCAGCCGAAAGTCTCTTCAGATACTTTTAAGTCTTATATGACGGTTTATTCAAACCACATTCTCCCTGCCTTAGGGATGCGCCAACTGACGAGCATCACACCTCTTAACGTTAAACTATTGTTTGATAAAGTTCTTGCCCAGGGAAAGGGCAGAACGGTAGAGGATATTCGTACGCTCTTAAATTTATTATTTAAGGGCGCTATAGCGCACGGCATCACTTCTATCAATCCGGTTGATACCGTATTCTACGTTAAGCATCAACGCCAGACCGGCAACGTCTTAACCAAAGAGACGGAACGGCAACTTATTCCTAAACTTAAAACAAACCCGCTCGGGAAGTTTATTGCCATTTATCTGTTTACCGGACTTCGGCGCAATGAGTTATACAAGTTTACTATTAACGATGATTTTATTATTGCCGTGAACAGCAAGCGCAAAAACGGTCAAATAGAGCATAAGCGCATACCGATTATTGCTGCCCTACGTCCGTTTGTTAGAGACGGTATTGGCACGCTTCCCCCGGAAAACAAACTGAGAGAGTACTTTAAGGCTCTTCTGCCGAATCACACTATAAAGGACCTAAGAAAGACGTTTAATACCAGGTGCAAGGAATTTGGCGTTAGTGACCATGCACGTAAGCACTTTATGGGCCACTCTCTTGGACCGGTTGACGGAACTTATACGGACCTATCTGACGAGTATTTACTCAAAGAGGCGAAGAAACTCGACGAGTGGAATCCTTGACCCAAAAATGACCCGAATTTGAAAGATTTAATTTTTTAGAGTGGTTAACAGTACGTAATTAATTGAGTTTTTTAGTAGAAAAAAATAAAAAAGTGGTTAATAATAAGCCTTTTTTAGCCTATTTTAACCACTTTTCAGAATTATTGGTGCGAGTAGCAGGACTTGAACCTGCACGAAGTTGCCTTCATTAGAACCTGAATCTAACGCGTCTGCCAATTCCGCCATATCCGCAAAAACCGTTATAACGTATAGTCCATAGCAACGCTTTTTTCTATTACTGAATGCATATATTTTTTTACCACGTTAACATGATATTCGTCTTGTTGATATTCGTTTAGCGCGTTAAAATCATCTACTAAAACGGTTAGCATTACGTCGAAAGAACGATGGGAGTGCAATTCATCAACACCAACCTCAATACCTTTTAACATAGGCACGTTGCCTTGCATACTTGATAATACTTTTTTGGCTTCAAGTGGGTTTTCACCTTCTTTTAACTTAAAGCACACCACGTGTTTTAACATATCTTTATCCTTATAAAACTTTATTTAAGTGAAACAACTGCACTTGCGTTTAGCGTTAAGGGGGCAAAATTATAGCGTTTATACTGCAAAAATCCTTCCATCGCAATCATAGCGCCGTTGTCAGTGCAATATTTTTTCTCCGGCAACACTAAAGTTACGTTAGTATCTTTAAAATTTTCTAATAAAGCGTTGCGCAAATAACCGTTTGCACCAACACCGCCGGACACGCAGACGGTTTTATATCCGGTTTTTTTAACGGCTTTATTTATTCTCTCTATTACCGCGTCAACGGCGTTTTTTTGAAAGCTGTGCGCAACGTCTGCATACACTACTTCTTTACCTTTTGCTTGTTGGTTATGCACGTAGTTTATTACCGCGGTTTTAAGTCCGCTATATGAAAAATCAAACTCAGAGCCCTTATAATTTTTTAACATTTTTGGCAGTGCCACGTTGTTTGAGCCTTGTTTTGCAAGATTTTCGACGTTTGGACCCCCAGGATATGAAAGATTTAATACGCGGGCAACCTTATCAAAGGCTTCGCCTATCGCATCATCTATCGTAGAGCCTAAAACGTTAAACTTATAGTAGTCTTCAACCGCAATAACAGCGGTATGTCCACCACTTGCAAGCAAAGTTACAAACGGTGGTTTAAGATCGGGTTTAGTTAGGTATGATGCCGAAACGTGCCCCCTAACGTGACTGACGGGAATGAGCGGTTTTTTTGTCGCAAAAGCAAGCGCTTTAGCGTAAGAAACGCCAACTAATAATGCACCGAGTAGTCCCGCGCCATACGTTACGGCAAAAGCGTCTATATCGTTTAACGTTAGATTGGCATCTTTTAACGCTTTTTCAGTTGCTAGCGATATTGCAACCGTATGATTTCTTGACGCAATTTCAGGAACTACACCGCCAAATTTTGCATGTTCAGTTGCGGAACTAATAATGCATTCCGACAGTATTTCACTACCGTTTCTTGTTATCGCCACGGCGGTTTCATCACACGACGTTTCTATCCCCATAATTATAGGGTTTTCTTTTAGTTGTTTTTGTTTAACTATATCTTCGTAACTCATTGTGATTTCTTTAAGTAATCGTTTATAAATGGTTGAATATTCCCGTTCATTACCGAGTTAACGTCAGAACATTCATAACCCGTTCTATGATCTTTAACGAGCGTATACGGGCAAAATACGTAACTACGTATTTGACTACCCCACTCGATTTTCTTAATTTCGCCTTTAATAGACTGGTCACGTTCAAGTCTTTCTGCTTCCTTTTTTTCAATAAGTTTGCTAACAAGCATTCTCATCGCCATTTCTTTGTTTTGAGTTTGGCTACGCTCGTTTTGACAAGCAACAACTATACCTGTTGGAATATGCGTTATTCTTATAGCAGAGTCGGTTTTGTTTATATGTTGACCACCCGCGCCACTACTTCTAAACGTGTCAATCCTTAGGTCTTCACTATTGATTTTAATTTCTTCATCATCAATAATTTCGGGCATAACTTCAAGAGATGCAAAAGAAGTATGTCTGCGTTTATTAGAGTCAAACGGAGAAATTCTAACCAACCTATGAACGCCTTTTTCAGCCTTTAAATACCCGTAACAATTTTCGCCTTCAACCTTAAAAGAAACCGATTTTATCCCCGCTTCATCGCCTTCCAACCTATCGAGTTCGGTAAGTTTGTAGCCGTTTTTTTCGCAGTATAAAATATACATTCGATATAGCATTTCCGTCCAGTCGCATGCTTCCGTTCCGCCTGCGCCTGCGTGCAAAGTTAGTATTGCGGACAAAGAATCGTATTTGCCACGTAGTAGCGCCCTAACTTGCATGTCGAAAATTAAATTTTGAAGTCTAACAAGTTCATCTTCTATCTCGTCAAGCAAGGTTTCGTCGCCTTCTTCTTCGGTAAGTAAGATTAATTCTTCAACTTCACTAAGCGCTTTTGCTAAACTATCAAAAGACGTAACTTTATTTGTTAGAGATGCGATTTCCTTAGATATTTTAAGTGATTTTTCTTGGTCTAAAAATATTTCGGGAAGTTGAGATAGATTTGTTTTTTCTTCTAATTGAACTCTTAAATTATCGACGTCAAAGAGAGTGCCCTGCCTCTGTTAACGTTAACTTAAGATCTTTGACTATTGCTTTATAATCTTCGCTTTTTATCATACTCACTCCGTTATTGACCGCAACAGTCTTTATATTTTTTACCTGAACCGCAAGGACACGGGTCGTTACGACCTATTTTTTTCTTAATAGACGTTCTATTAACGGTTGTACCTTCTTGGTTGGTTACAAAATCCCTTTTTTCTTCCTTTTTGAGTACGGGGATTTTCTTGAGTTCTGCTTTTAATAATAACGTTACGGTATCTTCTTGAATTGATAAAGTTAAGTCTTCAAACATTTCAAATCCTTCTTTCTTATATTCAAGAACTGGGTCTACGTTGCCGTATCCTCTAAGACTTATACCTTTTCGCAACTGATCCATAGCATCGATATGGTCAATCCACTTATTATCAATATTCTTAAGAAGAACTATCTTTTCTACTTCGCCAAAATCAATACCGTCTTCTTTATAGCCGTCAACTTTGTCGTTATAAACGTTTATAACTTCTTCAGTAAGTTTGTTTAGCAAATATTCGTAATCCCAGTTTTCAGCACGTTCAGTAGTAACGAAATTCGTGCCTTTTGGCAATAATTTCATTTCAATAGAATTGTTTAATGCTTCTAAATCCCAAGTATTAGGCTCTTTTTGTTTGTCGACTACGGAATTTATTACGTATTCAACAAAATCAGGAATAAGCGCTAAAATGTCTTTATGAACGTTCTCTTCCTTAATAACTTTCATTCTTTCGGCGTACATTACTTCTCTTTGTTTGTTCATAACGTCGTCGTATTCTAGAACGTGTTTTCTTATTCCAAAGTTTCTACCTTCAATAGTTCTTTGAGCGTTTTCTATGCTCCTAGAAAGCATTTTGGACTGCATAGGTTGGTCTTCGTCAATCTTAAAGAAGTCGTATATGTGTTGCATTCTTTCTCCACCGAAACGTTTTGCCAAATCATCTTCTAATGAAATAAAGAATACGGAAGAACCGTTGTCCCCTTGACGACCACTTCTACCACGGAGTTGGTTGTCTATACGGCGAGACTCGTGCCTTTCGGTACCTAAAATATGCAAACCGCCGGCTTTGATAACTTTTTCTTTTTCCGCGTCGGTCTGTTCTTTGAATTTTGCGTAAATTTCTGCATAACGCTCTCTAACAGGCACGACTTCTTCAGGTATGTTCGAAACAAACGAAGTAGCGATCTCTATAACGTCGTCCGTAACTCCTTCTTCACGAAGTTTTCTTTTTGCCAAGAATTCTGGGTTACCACCAAGAAGAATGTCCGTTCCACGACCTGCCATGTTGGTCGCAATCGTAACCGCGCCGTATCTACCCGCTTGCGCAACTATATCCGCTTCACGCGCATGGTTTTTAGCGTTAAGCACGTTGTGGCGTATGCCGTGACGAATCAATAATTTAGAAATTTCTTCAGATTTTTCAACGGTAACCGTACCCACCAAAACGGGTTGACCCTTTTTGTGCTTTTCTACTATTTCTTTAACGATTGCGTTGTTTTTACCTTTAACAGTTTTGTAGATAATATCCGGCATATCTACTCTTAAAACGGGTTTGTTTGTAGGTATCTCTAATACGTCTAAACCATATATCGACCTAAACTCTTCTTCTTCGGTTGTTGCAGTACCCGTCATACCCGATAGTTTTTTGTAAAGTCTAAAATAGTTTTGGAAAGTTATGGTTGCGTAGGTTTTATTTTCGTTTCTTATCTTAACGCCTTCTTTGGCTTCTATTGCTTGGTGTAAACCGTCAGAATATCTACGCCCTATCATCAAACGGCCAGTGAATTCATCTACGATTAATACTTCGCCGTCGGACACCACGTAGTCGTTATCTTTTTTGAAGATATAGTTAGCCTTTAAGGCTTGTTGTATGTGATGTGATAGTGATGCGTTTTCAATATCTGCAAAGTTTTGTAGATTGAAAAAACTTTCGGCTTTCTTAGCGCCCGTTTCGGTAATTTGAACAGATTTTTCTTTAATGTCTATCGTAAAGTCCTTATCTAACACCAAAGATTTAACAAATCTATTCGCAGTAACGTATTTTTCAGAAGATTCTTGTCCTTTACCTGAAATAATCAAAGGGGTTCTAGCTTCGTCGATTAAAATTGAGTCAACTTCGTCCACTATTGCAAAATTTAATGAACGCTGACACATTAATTCGATCTTGTTTTTAAGATTGTCTCTTAAATAATCGAAGCCCATTTCATTGTTGGTGCCGTACGTAATATCGCAAGCGTAAGCCTTTCTTTTCTCATCATCTTCCATGCCTGAAATTGCAACGCCAACAGTTAAGCCAAGGAATTTATATACCTTACCCATCCACTCGGCGTCACGGCTTGCAAGATAATCGTTAACGGTTACTATATGAACGCCGTCTCCTGAAAGAGCGTTCAAGTATGCGGGTAGTGTTGCAACAAGTGTTTTGCCTTCACCCGTTTTCATTTCGGCAACTCTACCTTGGTGCAAACAAATACCGCCTATGATTTGAACTTTATAATGGCGCATTTTAAGTACCCTGTACGCCGCTTCTCTAACGACGGCGAAAGCGTCGTATAAAATATCGTCCAAGGTTTCGCCTTTAGCAAGTCGCTCTTTTAATACCGAAGTTTGCTCCCTAAGTTGTTCATCAGTTAAATTTAGATACTTCTCTTCAAGTGAAATGACCTTGTCTGCCATCTTGTCTAATTTTTTTAGACTACGTCTACTGTCTCCACCTAAAATGTACCTGATTAATCCCATAAAGTATTCTCCCTTTTATTTATAAGAACGAACGCTTGCAACCGTTAAAACGTAAACGTGTTTAGCACCTGCATTCTTTAACCTTTTTGCTATTACGTTTGCAGTAGTACCGGTTGTAGTAACGTCGTCTATAATTAATATATTTTTGTCTTTTAATATTTTCCGTTTAGTTATTCGAAACGCATTTTCTAAGTTCTTTTCTCTCTCCGCCCTATTTAACGTTGCTTGTCGTGGCGTTTCCTTTACTTTTTTAACCACGTCAATTACGGGAACGTTTATTAATTTGGAAGTCTTTTCGGCTAACAATTTCGCTTGGTTATAACCACGGCGTTTTTGCGACTTTTCCGTCATGGGCGGAAAAACTATAAAGTCGGCGGATAAAGTATTCTTAAAATATACCGAAGATAGATATTGCGAAAAAACGTTCGCTAGGTATTTTTTATTATCGTACTTGAACCCCTTTATTAAATAACTAATCGGGTCTTCATAAACGAAAGCACTTCTACCCAAATCGATATACGTGAGTTTATCTTTACAAGTTAAACAATAAGTTTCTGGAACAATGGTTTGTCTACCACAATGTTCACAATATGCACCTGTGTTGATAGGTAATTTACTTAAACAGTCTTTACAAAAATATTCATCTTCAAAAATTTCCGTACCACAAACGGAGCACGTCCATTTTTGATTAAACATAAAGGCGTTTAATATTTTAGATACCCAAGAAACAAAACTCATTTTAGAAATATTTTTTTAAATCGTTTGTTTTATCCGTTGCTTCCCACGGCAGTTCGTTTTTACCAAAGTGACCGTAAGTTGAAGTCTTTGAATAAACGGGCTCTCTTAATGAAAGTTTTTCAATAATTCCCGCTGGACGCAAGTCGAATTCTTTCATAATTACGTCGGCAATTTCGGTATCGGCTAACTTACCCGTATTAAAGGTGTTAACCCTAACTGAGACGGGTTTAGATACGCCTATCGCATAAGCAAGTTGAATTTCACACTCTTTAGCCATGCCTGATGCAACTATGTTTTTACAAATATATCTTGCCATATAGCAAGCCGACCTATCAACCTTTGTAGGATCTTTTCCGCTAAACGCACCGCCACCGTGAGCACACTTTCCGCCGTAGGTGTCAACTATAATTTTTCTACCCGTAAGCCCTGAGTCGCCTTGCGGACCACCTATTTCAAATCTACCCGTTGGATTGATATAAAATTTTGTGCTTTCATCAACTAACTCTTGCGGAATAATTTGGTCTATAACGTATTTTTTAAGGTCAAGTCTTAACTGCTTTGTCGTAACCTTTTCATTATGTTGAGATGATAATACAACTGCTTCTATACGCTTTGGTTCGCCGTTTTCATATTCAACGGTCACTTGTCCCTTTCCATCGGGGCGAAGATAGTCTAGTTGTTTATTCTTTCTAACTTCTTCAAGTTTTTTGCATAATTTGTGAGCAAGCATTATAGGAAGTGGCATTAACTCTTCCGTTTCATTACATGCGTAACCAAACATAATACCTTGGTCTCCCGCGCCTATTTTATCAAGCACGTCACAATTTATCGTACAATTTTTACTTTCAATTGAATTATCTACACCAAGCGCAATATCGGCGCTTTGTTTGTTTAATATCTGTTTGATTTCCACGTCTTTATACGAAAAACCAACGCCTTCTTCAACGTAGCCTATATCTTTAATTACTTTTCTAACTATACTCTCTACGTCTACCTTTGCGCTTGAAGTTATTTCGCCCATAACTAAAACGAAATTTTTAGTAACGGAACATTCACATGCAACGCGTGAATTTTTGTCTAACGATAAATACGCGTCTAACACAGCGTCTGATATTTGGTCGCAAACTTTATCGGGGTGCCCAGAAGTAACGCTTTCGCTTGTAAAAAAATCTTTCATATTGCTCCTATTTCATTTGTTTTATACCGATTTATTATACACTATTTTATTTACCCGTGTCAATCGCCTTTTCCCTATTATTTTTAAATTATATATTAAATAATCACACATGAAACATATATTGATATCATTACTAGTTTTTCTACAAAATATTTTTTATTTATGAGTCAATTTTTTTAATTAGTCCTTACTTTTACTTGACAAAATTCCTAAGTAAGTAATACAATAAAAACGTATTGACTTTGGCGTCAATTTTTGGAGAAAAAATGCAAGTTTTAAATCAAAATTCACAATTAAAAAAGGAAAAAAGAAGGCGCGAAATTGCTTTATGCGCGCTTAAGGTTTTTTGTGAAAAAGGTTACGACAACACGTCTATCGACGATATAGTAAAAAAGGTAGGCTGTTCGCACGGGCTTTTATACCATTATTTTAAAAATAAAAAAGATATTTTTGATGAAATTATCAATATAAAACACAACCAAAATAATGACGAACTTAAAAGAAAGATGGATGAAGAAAAAAGTTATACTAAAAAACTTCGTTTATTTATTGAAGATTTGTTTTTTAGGCTTGTTAACGATGAAAATTTCGTTTATCACTTTTATTTTTTCGTGTCACAATCCTTTAATTATAAAGAAAAAGGCGTTGTTCCAAAAAAGAAGTCATGCAATAAAAAACCTATGTTAAAAGTTATGGAAGAACTCTTTTTAGCCGGACAAAAAAATGGTGAGTTTAATAATAAATACTCCCCTTTCGACTGTGCTAAACTTGTTTTTTCTATTATTCAAGGTGCAACCATCAACTACGTTATTTTCCCTAAGGAAATACAAGAAAAAATTAGCTTGCCAAACGTTGATTTTATTATAGAAATTTTCACTCAAGGAGTTAAAAATGAAAAATAAAGAAAGTACCGCAACAGGATTTAT
>CAJGCK010000044.1 GCA_904501795.1 uncultured Clostridia bacterium | reverse complement strand
AGTTATATTATATTTGCCACAACTTATCCTATGGGAAAATAAAACTTTGCGTAGCAAAATATCACTGCTTTTAGCAATATAACTTGCCGTTAGGCAAATATAGTTGTGGCGTAGCAATAATCCCTATCGCTACGCCACTAATCACTGCGTTTTTTATTTTCTACTATTTAATATTAAACCTATTTAAATTAAGCCTATCATTAAGTTACATGCAAGAACGATTAAAACTAACGCAATAGGATAGGTTGAAGCGTATGCACCTGCAACGTCGTCCGTTCCGGCAGTTTTAATTAAAGTACCGAGTGCAGGGGTTGACGTCATACCACCAGTGATTGAACCAAGGTTGTTGAGAAGTGGTAATTTTAAGAGATACTTAGCAAGGAAGAAACCAACGATCATGGGCGCGATGGTCATAACTGCACCACCGATGAAGCCCCAAGCTACTATTCCAACGTCTCCGCCGATTGCTGAAACGAGATTTACGCCACCGTCCACACCTGCGCCGATTAGGAACAACATTAAACCTAGTTCTTTTAAGCATTTTAAGGTTGATTCAGGTATTTCTAAAGAGAGTTTGCCTATTCTACCAAAATGGCCGAAAACCAAGCACATGATTAGAACACCACCGGTAGTTCCAAGCGAAAATACTGCGCCTGCAAAAAGTGGAATTTTTATTCCGCCAACGATAAGTCCTGCTACGATTGCAAGACCTAAAGCGGTAAAACCAAAATCATCGCATTTGAAAAGTTTTTTGGTAGTTTTCTTTTCTTCTTCTATAAAATCTACTCTTAGTAAAGATCTTTCGTAATTCATATCAGCTTTTATAAACTTAGGAAGTAACTGAACAAATAGAACAACGCCGATAACACCGAAAGGATACGCTATTGCGTGACCTATGGTTACCATCGTATCGGTCATACCTTTAAGTTCAACCGCTTCTCCTGCGGCAGAATACCCGGGAGTTGACGTTAAAGCGCCAGATAGTATTCCAGACCAAAAATCCGAGCCGTACGGAGATATAAAGGTAAATAATACTGCGATTGCAGTTCCAACTAATATTATAACTATGCCCATGAGAATATAGGTTTTAAAGTTTTTTGCCAAATCCTTAAAGAATTTTGGGCCTGCTATAAAACCAACCGATCCTACAAACATAACTAATCCCACGTTTTGAATAACACTCTTATAATAACCGGTGTTGCCTTTTCCTGCTTCTAAACGCAATACGGATAATATGGGTAAGTCACTAGGAATTAAAGTGCAAAGATAACCAAATAAAATTGCAACCAAGAAAACGCCTGCAGTTCCTAAGTTAACGCCTTTTATCGTAATTCTACCAAGCAAATAGCCTAAAACAGTTACCACAAATAAACCGAATAATAACGAAGAAATACCAAAAATACTATTTACGCCTTCTTTCGCGGTGCTAGCATTGATACCACACCAAACGCCGATACCTGCAACTACAACGAGCGCAATGGTAATCCAAAGCCATTTAAGACTTTTTTTGCCTTGTTTTTCTTTTTCCATAAACTACTCCTTTCTTATTGTTCTATCAATTTCCCTCTTATGCTTTCTTATACCCGCCCTTTTTTAAGGGCGGGCATAGGCTTTTGTTTATGATTATCTTGTGTATTTAGGTAAAAGTTGCGGTGAAAGTTTTTCGGGTTTTAAGCCTGCTTCATCAAGTTCTTTTTTAAAGTCGTTAACGTGTGATAACGTTAATTTGCCAACTTTAACCGTTTTTGCTTTTTCACTTGCAAATTTACCGGCGTTTCTACCAAACACGATTATGTCTAGTAAAGAGTTGCCCATAAGTCTGTTCCTACCGTGAATGCCCCCTACTGCTTCGCCCGCTACGAACAAGTTATCTACGTCACTTTGTCCGCCACGTTCGTTATCGTAGGTTATGTATATTCCGCCGTTTTGATAGTGTAGCGTTGGATATATAAGAATAGGCTCTTTTCTAATATCTATGCCGTATTTACCGAACATTCTCATCATTGCAGGAATACGTTTTTCGATAGTGCCTTCACCACCGATCATTTCAATCATCGGAGTGTCTAGCCATACGCCTTCGCCATCAGTCGTTTTAACGCCGTTTCCACGTTGTTTACATTCTCTTATAATGGTTGACGCGGTTACGTCACGAGTTTCTAGTGAATATACGAACGCTTTACCGTCTTTGTTAACGAGTTGAGCGCCTAACGAACGTACTTTCTCGGTAACTAACGCGCCGAAAATTTGGGTAGGCTCTGCTGCGCCCGTGGGGTGATATTGCAAAGTATCTGCATAAAGTAGCTTTGCGCCTGCTCTATACGCCAGCACCAAACCGTCTGCCGTTGCGCCGTAGTGGTTAGAAGTTGGGAAGCCTTGATAATGAAGTCTACCCGCGCCACCCGTTGCTATTATAACGGTTTTTGCTTTTGCAACTAAAATTTCGCCCGTTTCCATGTTTTGTAGAACTGCGCCTGCGGCGTGTCCGTTCTCATCTTTAATAATTTCTATTGCCGAAGTAAAATCTACTACGGGAATTTGACGGTTTAACACTTCGTCACGAAGCGTTCTCATAATTTCAGCGCCCGAATAGTCTTTACAAGCGTGCATACGCTTTCTCGAAGTACCGCCACCGTGAGTGGTAATCATCGTTCCGTCGGGTGCTTTATCGAACATAACGCCAAGGTCGTTTAGCCATTTAATAGCGTCAGGCGCTTCGTTAACGAGTTTGTATAGTAAGTCGTGCTTTGCGGCAAAGTGACCGCCACCAAAAGCGTCGAGATAGTGGATTGCGGGGCTATCGTTTTCTTTGTCAGCCGCTTGAATACCACCTTCAGCCATCATGGTGTTTGCATCACCTATACGAAGTTTGGTTACCATCATAACGTTTGCGCCGTTTGCGTGCGCGGTTATTGCCGCCGACGAGCCCGCGCCACCGCCACCGATAACTAAAACATCCACGTCGTAATCGGGATTAGATAAATCTATATCCATATCTAAGGTTCTAGGTTTACCTTGCAAAAGTTCAGCAAGTTCGTGCAACACCTTTTCGCCTTTGTTTGGGCCAACTTTAAGTTCTTCGTAAGCCGATTGAATATAGTCGGGGTGATTTTCTTGTAAAACGGTTTGTTTTTCTTCTGCAGTCATACGCGGGAAAAGATTTTTTAATCTTTCTTCTCTGCTCGCTTCGACCTTTTTCATTGAAACTAATTGTTCTTCGGTATATTTATACATAATTACCCCCCTATTTCTCGATTTCTCTATTATTATAGAGTTCTTTTAATTGCTCAACGGGTTTGTTCATAACGTCTTCAAGCAATTTAACGTAGTCGCCGTTATTGATTTCAGCAACTCTCTTTTCAAGATGTTCGCTCTTGGGAGCGATATATTTACCATATAAACGGCGAGCAAGCACCGCTACTTGCGGATGAGATATTCCCGCAGGGCATCTTGCCGAGCATACGCCACACATTACGCAGTCAAAACTTTCTTCCGCACAGTTGGTAAAATCACCGCGTTGTGCGTATGCGATATATTGCATTACGTTTAAGCCTTGAGTACAGCTCTTAGTACATGCGTTACAACCGATACACGAATAAATTTCGGGGTATAGTTGCATCATGATTTGCGCTTCGGGTGAAACCTTTTCTACGTCGTATACCTTTTTAACTAACGGGAAGAAAGGTAACGTTGCTACGTACATACCTTCTTCTACTTTAGTTTGACATGCAAGGCAGGTTTTTAATTCTTGTTGACCGTGAATTCTGTATATGGTTGCGCACGCGCCACAAAATCCGTTTCTGCACCCACAACCTCTCACTAGTTGGTAACCTGCATATTCCATAGCCTTCATTATGGTAAGGCTTTCAGGAACTTGGTACTTCTTTCCAAATAAAAATACGTTTACTTTCTTTTCCATTTTTCTTCTCCTTATAGGATTGCGTATCCGTTTATTAATACTCACCGGTAAGCTCTTCCATTTCGTCGAGCCTGAATACCGGACCGTCTTTACATACGTATTTAGCGCCAACGTTACATCTACCACATTTACCTACCCCGCATTTCATACGAAGTTCTAGCGTGGTGTATACTCTTTCTTTCTTAAATCCAAGTTCCATAAGCGCTTGTAGCGTAAACTTGATCATTATGGGCGGGCCACAGAGTATTACCGTTGCGTTAGGGTCTAAATTTACTTCTTTTACGTACGACGGAACGAACCCTACGTGTTCTTCCCAGTCGTCTTCTTCACGGTCTATCGTTAGATATACGTTGAAATCTTTTTCGTTTCTCCACTCGTTTTTGATCTCTTCAATATCTACTAAATCGTTTGAACTTCTTGCGCCGTAGATGATATCTACTTTACCGTAATTTTCACGGTTGTCTCTTACGTAATTGATTACGCTACGAAGGGGCGCAATTGCAATACCGCCGGCTATAAAGATAAGGTCTTTACCTTTTAGGTCTTCTTCTACGGGGAAGTTTCTGCCGTACGGTCCGCGAACGGTTATTTCGCTACCTGCTTCTAAAGAGTGGATAACTTCGGTAACACAACCGCATTTTTTTATAGAAAATTCCATAAATTCTTTGTTCGTGGGCGAGCTAGTTATTGAAAACATTGATTCGCCAACGCCTGGAATTGAAACCATTGCGCATTGACCGGGCATATGGTCGAACGGCTTTTTCCCGTCCGGCGTAACTACTCTAAACGTTTTAACGTCGGGAGTGTCTCTACGCACGTCAGTTATTTTACACACAGTAGGAATTAAAGGTTCGTTTAGCATTATTTTTTTCCTCCCATAGTTTTTATAACTTTTACGATATTTAATCTTTGCGGACATTTGTTAACGCATCTACCGCAACCTACGCACGAATACACTCCGTCGTTATTTTCAGGATAGTATACCAATTTGTGCATAAATCTTTGGCGATAACGTTGCATTTGCGTGGTCCTGTTGTTTCCGTGTGACATTTGCGTAAAGTCGGAATACATACAAGAGTCCCAACAACGATATCTTATAACGCCTTTATCCGTTTTAAAATCTCTTATATCGAAACATTGACAAGTCGGGCAAACGAACGTACACGTTCCGCAAGCCAAACAGCCTTCCGAAAGGGCTTGCCATTCGGGGCTTCTGAATATTTCGTTAGTTTCAGTATTTTCAAAATACGATAAATCTAAGTTAGAGAAAGGCAATTTCTCTATAATATCCTTGGTCTTTGCCTTTTGGTCTTCAACTTCTTTTGCATCTGCTTCTTCAAAAAGGTCCTTTATCTTTTCGGTAAGCGCTTGTCCCTTTTCGGTGTTCGCTTGCCAATAAAGGTATTCTTCGGTTAAGTAGGTGGTAACGTCGCCAAGTGGGTTGGTTGCGTCTATACCAAATACTTTACAAAAACAGCTTTCTTCGGGTCTACTACAAGCAAGCGTTACAACCGTACCTGCCTGCCTTCTATTTTGATAATAGGTGTCAACTGGGTCGGCAAGGAACACTCTGTCTAAAACGTCTATCGCCTTAAAGTCGCAAGCACGCACGCCCATTAGTACGAAAGGTTGTTTTTCATCTCTAACGTCGGTCACGGCTATGCTGTTGCCTTGCGATCTAAATTTCATTAAATCTTCCGTTTGTGGAAAGAACAAGTCTTTTGGCGATTTAACCGTTTTTAGCGTTGAAAGTGAAACTACTTCGTCTTCCTTCCACAATCCGTAGTTAACGGCGTTTGCTTTTTTAATCGGCAAATATAATGGGGAGAAAGAATTTATTTTTGAATATAAATCGTTTAATTTATCCGTTTTTATTCTAAGCATTTTTTACCCCCTCCATATTAACAGCTTCAGTCGGGTCTGGATCTTTTTCCGTGAACGAAGTCAACGGGCTTTTTCCATCAACAACCGCTCCTGCTTGATATTCGCCATATAGCGTATTAGAGTCTTTTATAAACTTTCTATTGAGTAAGTGTAATGGAATACGTTGTGGACATACTCTTGAACATTCTCCACAGTCGGTACATCTACCGGTAACGTGGAACGCTCTTATAACGTGGAAAAGTTGTTCTTCTATACTGTCCGCGTTTGCTTTTCCCGCTACGCCCGAATCGTTATTGTCAAATACGCACTTGGTACAAGAGCAAGCCGGACACACGTTTCTACAAGCGTTACAACGGATACATTTAGATAGTTCGTTTTGCCAAAACTCAAAACGTTCATCTTCACTCATGTTTTCAAGTTCTTTTACGATATCAAATCTATCTAAGTTGGGAAGTGTACTTTCAGAAACCCTGATCTCTTCTGCTCCGTCAACTTGCGCAAAGCCCTTGCAACTTAAACATTTGGTCAAAAGAACTTCCGCTTTATTTAAGTTTCTATCTCCGTAAGGCGATTTAACGGTTACCGTTTCGCCGTTATCCAAAACGTCTAAAACTACTTCGCCTTCTTCGTTTTTAATCTTGAAAATATCTAGCATGCCGTTGCATTGAACTAGAATAGGTAAAACGTTTTCTTTCTTTATACGTTTTTCGGTTAAAAGTTGGTTAAAACTGTAACTGTCACACGCTTTTAGGAAAACTGCTATCTTGCCTTCTTTTTTACTCTCCGCAATAAGATATTTAGAAAGGTTTGCTCCACAGAAAGAGTTGTAAACGAAATCTTTCAAACTTTCAACGGTACTAAAAGTTGCGGGACTTGGGTCGAAAACGAATTCGCCTCTCTTCCAGCCGATAACTCTATCTACCGTTTTGTCGGTAAGAAGGGCGGTCGCTTTTTTAATAATTTCGTTTTGTAAATTATCCATTGTCTCTATCCCCCTTTACCCTTAAGTCTTGTAAACGCTTGTTCTCGCCAAGTTCGTTGATGGTTTTAGCAAAATCGTTCATAACGGCAGAGAATTTTGCGCCTTCCGCCGCCGAAACCCACTCTACTCTCGTGCGTTCCTTTTCTATTCCCAAATAGTTTAAGAAGTTGAAAAGCAAACTCATTCTTCTTCTTGCATAATAGTTACCCGTCATATAGTGACAGTCACCAGGGTGGCATCCGCATAAGATTACGCCGTCTGCTCCACGTTGGAAAGCCTTTAATATAAATAGCGGATTTACCCTACACGAACAAGGTACTCTTATTATTTTTACGTTTGCCGGATATTCAAGTCTACTAGTTCCGGCTAGGTCTGCACCAGCGTACGAACACCAGTTGCAACAAAACGCAACTATCGTTGGAACGTATTTTTTATTAGTTACTTCTTGCATATTGCTTCAACCTCCGACATTATTTGTTTGGTACTGAAACCTTTCAAATCCATCGCTCCCGACGGACAGGTTACCGTACAAGCACCACAGCCTTGGCAAACCGCAGGGTTAACGTAAGCCACTCTACGTACTTCCGTTCTTCCTCCGCCAAGACGGAATTCTTTATCAATATAACTAATCGCTCCGTACGCGCACACGTTAGCGCATTGAGAACAGCCGTTACACATATTTTCGTTTGATTGAGCGATGCACGGGTTGGTCTTTAGCGAGTCTTTAACTAGTAACCCTATTACTTTCGCCGCACAGGCACTTGCCATAGCAACCGTTTCAGGAATATCTCTTGGACCTTGAACTACGCCCGCCAAGAACACGCCCGCCGTTGGGCTTTCTACAGGACGAAGTTTGGGGTGCGCTTCGGTTAAGAAGTTATTGGTGTCAATACTCGTTGCGAGCAAGGTTGCAACCTTTCTTACCGAAGGTTCGGGTTCTATTGCCGTTGCTAAAACAACCAAATCTGATTCTATCAATACTTGTTCGTTGTCTATTAGATTAGAACCTTGAACTAAAAGTTTTCCGTTCGGTTGCGGATAGATTTTACCAACCATACCCTTTATATAATCCACGTCGTATTGCTCTACGGCACGGCGATAAAACTCGTCGTAATTCTTGCCCGGCGTTCTAACGTCTATGTAGAACACGTGAACTTTGGTGTCAGGATATTTTTCCCTAATAAGCATTGCGTGTTTTGCGGTATACATACAGCATATCTTCGAACAATATGGTTTCCCACAGCCCGAAACGTCTCTCGATCCAACGCACTGAATAAAGGTTATGTCGTGCGGGTGAGTTTTGTCAGACGGACGAAGCAACGTGCCGTTGGTTGGGCCCGCAGCGTTCATGAGTCTTTCAAGTTCAAGAGAAGTTATAACGTCTTTACTGTCTGCATACGCATATTCGTTAAAGTCTTTTAAATCTATCGGCTTAAATCCGGTTGCAACCACGATTGCACCGTATTTTCTGTCGATATACTCGTCTTTCATTTCGTAATTGATTGCACCTGCGCCACATTTCATTTGACACAAACCGCACTTGCCCGTTTTAAGTTTAATACATTGAGCGGGGTCTATTACCGCAACGTTTGGTATTGCTTGTGCAAACGGTATATATATTGCAGGACGGTTGTTCATGTTCATATTGAACTCGTTTAAACCTTTTTTAGAAGGGCACGCGTCCATACAAACTTTACAACCCGTACATTTCTTTTCATCTACGTAACGGGCTTTTCTCTTAATAGTAACGGTAAAGTTACCTACGAAACCTTGAACGTAGTCGATTTCGCTATAAGTTAAAATGTCTATTTTATCGTTTTGCGCGCATTCAACCATTTTCGGTGTTAAAATACACGCCGCGCAGTCTAGCGTCGGGAACGTTTTATCTATTTGTGCCATTCTTCCGCCGATAGTCGCGTTCTTTTCTACTATATCTACTTCAAATCCAGCAGACGCTATATCGAGAGCGGCTTGAATACCCGCTATTCCACCGCCGATTACGAGCGCACGCTTGGTAACGGGGCTTTCGCCTTCGGTAAGCGGTGCGTTTAGCATTACTTTCGCAATAGCCGTTCTAACGAGAATTATCGCCTTTTCCGTTGCTTCAACTTTGTCTTTATGTATCCACGAACAATGTTCCCTTATATTTGCAACTTCCACCATGTAGGGATTTAGCCCTGCCGATTCAGCCGCTCTTCTAAAAGTTTGTTCGTGCATTCTCGGTGAACACGAGCCGATTACTATACCGGTTAAATTGTGTTCTTTAATCGCCTTTTTTATTAATTGTTGACCGTTTTCCGAGCACATATATTGATAGTTAGCAGAAAAAACTACGCCCTTTTCGTTTTTGATTACTTCGGCTACCTTTTCTACGTCTACCGTTGCGGCAATGTTACTGCCACACCAACATATAAAAACTCCTATTCTATGCATAATCTTTTATCCTTAAAAATTTTTTACTTATTGTATTTTCTATACGCCGCTACAAGTAGTTGTTGCGGAGTGTCTTCGTCTACTATTTCAGGAATTTCTTCTGCTTTAATTCCGTTTGCGCCTTGCGCTCTTATTACCACGTCTCTAACCGCTTCTATAACGTTTGCCGGCGCTACGCCTCTTGGACAACGCTCAACACACGCCATACACGATAAACACGTCCATATAGATTTGCTTTCTAAAAGTTTTTCGATTTTACCTTGCGCCAACAACGAAACGAATTGGTGGGGCTTTAAGTCCATTT
>CAJGCK010000043.1 GCA_904501795.1 uncultured Clostridia bacterium | reverse complement strand
TTAAAGAACAACTTGATAAACTTTTATCGTTAGAAGAAGAATACGAACAACGCCTAAAAAAATTTTTATAAAAGATTACAACGAAAAGAAAAAACGCGCCGTGTAAAACGGCGTGTTTTGTTTTTTTAATTATCTTTGAACTCTACCCGAAGCGTCTCCGCCGGCAAGAGTTTCTACTTCTTTTTTAGATACCATATTATAGTCGCCTTCAATACTGTGCTTCAAGCAACTTGCTGCAATTGCAAATTCGATTGCTTTTTGCGGTTCGTATCCGTTAACTAGCGAATAGATTAATCCGCCACCAAAACTGTCGCCACCGCCTACTCTATCTACTATATGCATTGCGTATTTTTTTGAAAAATATGCAGTACCGTTGGTATATAACATACCCGACCAGTTATTGTCGTTCGCAGAAAGGCTTTCTCTCAATGTGATTGCAACGCCCTTAAAGTTAAATCTTTCGGTCAATTTTTTAGCAACCGAGATATAACCTTCTCTATCGAGTTTACCGCCGTATATATCGGTATTGTCGGCTTCGATACCGAAAACGTCTTTTGCGTCTTCTTCATTTGCAATACAGTAGTCTATATATTCACAAAGTTCGCCCATTACTTTACCTGCTTTTTCTTTGCTCCATAATTTCTTACGGAAGTTTAAGTCACACGAAACTTTGATGCCTTTTTCTTGGGCTTTTTTAACTGCGGTTAAACAAATTTTAGCAACTGTATCTGAAAGCGCGGGTGTGATACCGGTAAAGTGGAACCAGTCCGCTCCATCAAAAATCTTATCCCAATCAAAATCGTTTTCGTTTGCCATAGAAATAGCGCTGTACGCTCTATCGTAAATAACTTTACTCGGGCGTTGGCTTGCGCCTTTTTCACAATAATAAATACCCACTCTATCGCCACCACGAACTATATTCTTGGTGTCTACGCCGAATTTTCTTAAACTGTTTACCGCACTTTGACCTATTTCGTGGTCGGGTAATTTAGTTACGAAAGAAGCGTCTAGTCCATAGTTAGCAAGAGATACTGCAACGTTTGCTTCCGCACCACCGAAAGTTGCTTCTAATTTGTCGCTTTGAACAAACCTTAAATAGTTTTCGGGAGCAAGTCTTAACATCAATTCTCCAAAGGTAATTACTCGCATATTTTTACAATCTCCTTACAAATTTCTTCTACGTTTCCTTTCATCATAAAACTTCCACCAACGGCGTACACCTTGTCAAACTCTAAAAATTCTTTTAGGTTGCTTAAATCAACGCCACCAGTTGGTATAAACTTTATTTGCGGGAACGGTGCTGAAAGCGCTTTAAGAGCCTTTAATCCTCCGTATACGTTTGCGGGGAAAAATTTAACCACGGTTATTCCTAAACTTATTGCTTCCATAATTTCTGTCGGTGTTACGCAACCGGGATAGTACGGAATATTTTTTTCTTTACAAATTTTTGCAACTTCTTTGCTTAAACCTGGCGAAACTATAAATTTTGCACCTGCGTTTATTGCTTTTTCACATTGTTCGCCGTTTATTACCGTGCCCGCGCCGATATTCATATCGGGAAAGGTCTTTACGCCGAGTTTGATTGCTTCTTCAGCGCACGCCGTTCTAAACGTTATTTCAGCACAGTTTATTCCGCCCTTAATTAAGCCGGTTAGAGTCGGAACGGTGTCTTCTAAGTTCTTGATTACTACTACAGGTATTACTTTATCCATTTTTCTACTCCAAAATATTTTATCGCGTTGTTAAACGAAACGTTTTCTACTACTTGTCCCACTAACTCTTCGTCCTTTGTCATTTCCCCGTTTTCCATCATCTTACCAAAGAACGAACACAGTATTCTTCTAAAATAATGGTGTCTTGGATAGGATAAGAACGAACGACTGTCCGTTAACATCCCAACGAACGTTGCTATATGTCCGGTAGACGTTAAATCGAGCAAATGCTTTTCCATACCCGCTTTGTTGTCTAAAAACCACCACGCAGGGCCGTACTGCATCTTCCCGCTTTCACTATGGTCTTGAAAACAGCCGATAAGCGTCATTATCTCTAAGTTCATTTTAGGATTAAGGTTAAAGACTATGGTTGCGGGTAAACTGTTTTCCGTTTGTAGTCTATCGAATAAACGAGAAAGAGTTTTTATACTGTTTTCGTCCGAAATACTATCAAACCCCGTGTCAAGCCCTAATTTTTTTAGCATAACGGTGCTATTGTTACGCATAGCGCCGACGTGAAGTTCTACTTTGAGCCCTGCTTGCGCATAAATTTTCATTAGACTGTAAGTTAAATAGCCTTTGAAAACTTGGGCTTGCTCATCGGTTATGCTATCACCTTTTAGCCTTAATTTAAATATCTTGTCCGCCAACGATTTATCGGTTACGGGGTACACTCTTTCAACCGAAATATCGCTTGCGGTTGCGCCCACTTTAATAAAGTCGTTTACCCTAATTTTTATTGCTTGCTCCAAACTTTCTAAGTCGCAAATAGGCAAGGTTAAATTTTCGAGCATAGAAACGAAATCTTTGTAACCTTCCGCTTCAATATTCATTATTTTATCCGCTCTAAAAGCGGGCAAAACGGTGAACTTATAGTCTTTTTCGGCAAGTTTTTCAAATACAGTTAAATCATCAAAGGCTTCGTTCGTGGTGAACAATATCTTAACGTTAGATTTTTCAATAAGGGTTTGCGGTGTTATTTTGTTCAGCCTTATATACTCGTTACACCAGTCCCAAATAAGCGGTGCATTCGCCTCGTTTATCTCTAATTCACAGTTGAAAAATTCTTTTAGTTCTACCTGCGACCAGTGATAAAGCGGGTTGCCGAACGCCGTTGACAACGCTTTGGTATATGCAATAAACTTTTCTTTATTGCTTTTATCGCCCGTAATATAACTCTCTTCTATACCGTAATTGCGCATTAAACGCCATTTGTAATGGTCGCCCGAAAGCCATATTTCATACAAATCGTTAAACGGTTTGTTTTCTAATATTTGTTTTTCCGATAAATGGCAATGATAATCGAAAATAGGCGTGTTTTTAGCATATTTTTCATAAAGTGCATTTGCCGTTTTTGTCGTCAATAAAAAATCATTTGAAACGTAACTCATATTTCACCTTTTTTTATTATAAATCTAACACACGAAGTTTGTCAATGATTTATTCAAGTTTTTAACCTTACCAGTCATCCTTCGGTGTTAATTTTATATCGTCGTAAAAATCGAAATATTTTTCTTTGTCGGATAACTTTCGCTCGTCTAACCACTCTTCCGGATACAAAGCGTCTTCTTCTTTACTTTCCGATTCTCGCATATAGTCGTAAATAGTTTTTTGTTTTTGCATTTTAAGTCGTTATTCCCTTTTTTACAGCCTTTGCAGTGCGCCGTTGGATTAAAAACGCTATAAAACGCCACTGCTATTATTAATATAATTATAACAGTTAAGCTAACAAAAATCAAGCCTAATCTTGCATAGAATATTATTCCTACTAAATTTATTATTAGTGCGAATATATAGGCGGTTAGCGTTTGAAATAAAAGCATAAACGCAAAATTCTTTTTGTCAAAAAGTTGTTTTTTTGCTTGACTTATACTTGCTATACAGGGCGGAGAAAGTAAAACAAACACTAAAAACGCATAGACTGAAAAGGGGTTAGCAAACAGACTTTCTATCGGTACGGATAGCGCTGATAGTGTTTCTACAGCGCTTTCTTTTGCCATTATACACGATAATATTGCAACTGCAATTTGCCACGAACCAAACCCGAGTGGATAAAAAATATACTTAATTTTATCTCCTAAAAAGAAGATAAAACTTTTTTCAATTTCATCGCCGACGTATCCGCTAAAGCCAAAGTTTTTTAGTGCCCAAATAGCGATCGAAACGCTAAATACAACCGTTCCCGCTTTGATTATAAATTCTTTAATCTTTTCAGTTGCTATAACGGTTAAATTTCTTAGCGAAGGAACTCTATAGGGTGGCATTTCTAACAAAAATATATTTTCTACCGTGTCGTTACTTTTTTTATTTTTTAGTAGTAGTCCGCACAAAGCAACGCTTACTAAACTTAAGGCATATAAAGATAGACTTATTAGCGGATTACCACCGAAAAATTTGTACGAAAACCATGAAAATACCGCAACCTTTCCGCTACACGGCATAAATGGAGTTAAAATAATTGTGCGGTCTCTTTCGCCACCGTCTTCAATAGTTTTACACGCCATTATACCGCTAACGGTACAGCCACATGATAATGAAAGACATATAACGGACTTACCGCTTAAGCCTATCTTTCTAAAAAATTTATCCGAAAAAAACGCCACGCGAGACATATACCCGCACTCTTCCATTAGCCCTAAACACAAATACAATATCACAACTTGTGGTAAAAATTCGCTTACCGTTCCAAGCCCGTTAATTAGAGCGCAAACAAGTTTATTTAACCATTCGGGCGTACCAAACGACGCTAAAGACGCGCTTGTTAAACCACTATACTCGGCAAAAAAATTAGACACTATCTCGCTTAAATATCCGCCTAGTTTACCAGACAAAAAATAACACGCGTACATAAGCGCGAAAAATATAGGAAAACACAAGTATTTATTTGTTAATATATCGTCAATTTTTTCAGTTATTATACTGCCGTTTTTGTTAACGGTAAGCGTTTTATTAACCGTTTTGTTTATAAAATCTAATCTTTCGTCTAACCTTTTAGAAAATTTGTTTTCGCTTAATTTTTTATTACTACTCTCGTTAATCTTATCTATCAATAAATTAAAGTTTTTATCTTTGCGAGCGGAAATTGTGATTATTGAAACGCCCAAGATTTCGGCAAGTAATTTTACGTCTATTTTGCCACCTAACTTTTTTAGTTGGTCAGCCATGTTTAATACCACTAAAACGGGTACGTTTAACTCTAAGAGTTCAAGGGTTAACCGTAGATTACGCTCTAAATTCGTTACGTCTAATACGTTTACTATTAAATCAACAGAATTTGACGACAAATAGTTTGGTACAACTTTCTCGTCGTTTGTAAACGCTTCGAGCGAATATACCCCCGGTAAATCGATTAAAAGAGTGTTTTTGTCACCTATAAGCTTTCCTTCTTTACTATCCACGGTAACGCCCGACCAGTTCCCTATTTTCCCCTTAGACCCCGTGAGCCTATTAAAAAGGGTAGTTTTACCGCAGTTTGGGTTTCCTATTAACGCAATCTTTTTCATCATTCTATCTCCACGATAATTTTATCTGCGTCTTTTTGCCTAATCGACATAAAAAACCCGTATATTTTTATTTGTAAAGGGTCACGAAAAAGTGCTTTTCTTATTACCATTACCCTACTACCTACGTTTAATCCAAACTGTGACAGGCGCAATTTGTTACGATCGGTTAAATTGATTTTTTTTACGATTAGCCATCTTTTTTCAGGCGCTGTTGATAAGTTCATACTTAATTTTATTTGTAATAAAATTTTTTAGAACGATATTTTATCGTTCGGTTTAAAATAAAAACAACCCGATTTGCTCGGGTTGTTATTTATTATACTAATTCGATTATCGCTACTTCAGCAGCGTCGCCTCTACGGGGACCGCATTTGTAAATTCTGGTGTATCCGCCACCTTGACCGTTTTCTTCTTTACGGGTTGCATATTTGGGTGCGTATTCATCAAAAATTTTTTCGATAAGCGGGTATTTAATAGCTTTGGTTCTGCTCTTGAATTCAGGTTTGCTTTCCTTAAAGCCCTTTACTTCTTGTAAATCGTTTACCAAAGTCATTATTTTTCTTCTTGCATTAAGCTTTTTATTGCCGTCTTTAACTAAGGTTTTAGTAGTTTCTTTACCCTTAGCGTCCTTAACGGTAACTTCCGTTTCTACAACGTCGGTATAAGTGTTAACTGCAAGCGTGATTATTTTTGCTACGTATGAAGCAACTTCTTTTGCTCTTGCTTCAGTAGTTTCTATTTTGCCGTGCCATAAAAGCGCCGATGCTTGATTTTTCAAAAGTGCTACTCTTTGCGTAGCGTTAACGCCTAGTTTTCTCATGGTTAGTCCTCCTTGTCCGCTAATTTTAAGCCTAAACTTTCGAGTTTTGCGATTACTTCGTCAAGTGATTTCTTGCCTAAATTACGAACTTTTAACATATCGTCTTCGGTTTTTTTGGTTAAATCTTCAACTGTTTGTATATTTGCTCTCTTTAAGCAGTTGTATGAACGAACTGATAAGTCCATATCTTCAATAGGCATTTCTAGTAACTTGGTTACAATGTCTATTTCACGATCTTTTAATATTTCCGTTTTGCCGATTTCAGATAAGTCAACGAACATTTTGATGTGTTCTTCCATTATCTTTGCAGCAAGACTGATTATATCTTTGCCTGAGAATGCTCCGTTCGTCCAAAC
Organism: uncultured Clostridia bacterium; assembly: GCA_904501795.1. Classification (GTDB taxonomy): domain Bacteria; phylum Bacillota; class Clostridia; order Christensenellales; family Borkfalkiaceae; genus UBA1259. The sequence goes on along the minus strand of CAJGCK010000043.1, from coordinate 3,561 downwards.
TTCTAATATAAGTTTATCGAAGTCTACGCTTTGTCCAACACGGGTTGCAACTACGTTGTAACTTACCTTTTTAACGGGAGTATAGTTACTGTCGATGGCTATGTTATCAATTACGTCGGTTTTGTGTTCGTTTGCACCTTGATAGCCACGGCCTCTTCCTATGGTTAATTCCACGTCTATCTTTGCGCCTTCGTCTACCGTGCAGATATATAAATCAGGATTTAAGATTTCAAACTCTGCATCGCCTTCAATATCGCCAGCTTTTACAACTGCAGGACCTTCTTTATATAATCTTACGGTCTTTTTGTAGTCTTTGTCTAAGCTAGAAGTCTTTATCGCTACACTCTTAAAGTTGAGTACTATTTCAGTTACGTCTTCTTTTACGCCTTCAATACTTGAAAATTCGTGTTTGATGCCAAGTTCTTCGGCAAACTTAATGTTTTGAATTGCGGCACCAGGTAGAGCGGATAATAATATCCTTCTAAGTGCGTTGCCTAGCGTTAATCCAAAACCCTTTTCAAGCGGTTCTACTACTACGCGTGCGTAACTTCTTTCTTCGTTTTCTTCCACTGCTATCGTTGGCTTTTCAATTTCCATCATAAGAAAATTACCTCCTAAATAGTTCCGAATTTTGATAATGCGGGAATTCTTGTAAAAGTGTGGACTTCTTTTATTTCCCCCCGTATTATCCATCGGAGTTGAATTTTTATTATTTTATTTAATTATTTAGAATACAATTCGACAATCATGTGTTCTGCAATTTGACTATCGATATCTTCTCTGGTGGGAAGAGCGATAATCTTGCCCTCTAAAGTTTCGGGATTGAACTCTAACCATTTGGGCATTGCACCTACTTTCATTTGTTTGATTTCAGCAAAATATTTGTTGTCTTTTTTGCTTTCTTTAACTGCGATAACGTCACCAACTTTTACTGAGAATGATGCTATGTTGCAGTTTCTTCCGTTTACGGTGAAGTGTGCGTGTGTTACGAGTTGACGAGCTTGTGCTCTAGAAGAACCGATACCCATTCTGTATATAACGTTATCAAGTCTTCTTTCGAGTAATGAAAGCATGTTTTCACCGGTTATGCCTTTCATCCTATCTGCTTTTTCGTAATATTTTCTGAACGGTCCTTCAAGCACGCCGTAAATTCTCTTACATTTTTGTTTTTCACGGAGTTGTAAGCCGTATTCTGAAATTTTCTTTCTTGCCATGCCGTGTTGACCAGGAGCAACCGGTCTCTTTTCAAACGCACATACGCCTTTGAAGCATCTTTCGCCTTTAAGGAATAATTTAGCGCCTTCACGTCTGCATAAGCGACATTTAGATTCTGTATATTTAGCCATTTTCTATTTCCTCCGTTATACTCTACGTTTTTTGGGCGGTCTGCAACCGTTGTGCGGAATTGGTGATACGTCTTGAATAAGAGTAACTTCCATATCACAGTTTGCAAGTGCTCTGATTGCCGATTCTCTTCCTGCACCAGGGCCTTTTACGTATACTTCAACTTGACGCATACCTTGTTCCCTTGCGATCTTTCCTGCAGTTTCTGCCGCTTGTTGCGCTGCAAACGGCGTGCTCTTTCTCGAACCACGGAAACCTAAACTTCCTGCGCTCGACCAAGATACCGTGTTGCCTTGCATATCGGTTATTGTTACTAACGTGTTGTTGAATGAAGATTGAATATGAACTTGTCCTTTATCAACCTTTCTCGCGTCTTTACGTTTCTTTACGATTTTCTTTGCTACTGCCATGTTCTAACCTCCGTTATCTAGTTGCCGTTTTCTTTTTAGCAACGGTACGACGAGGACCTTTCCTGGTTCTCGCATTTCTCTTAGAGCTTTGTCCTCTTACGGGCAAGCCTTTTCTGTGTCTTACTCCACGATAACAGCCTATTTCGATTAATCTCTTGATCGATAAGCTTACTTCGCTTCTTAAGTCACCTTCTACACGAAGATTGTGTTCTATATATTCCCTGAGTTTTGCGATGTCGTTTTCACTTAAATCTTTAACTCTGGTGTCCGGATTAATTCCGGTTTCTGCGATGATTTTTTTAGACGTTGTTAAACCGATACCGTATATATAGGTAAGCCCGATTTCAACTCTTTTGTTGTTTGGCAAATCTACGCCTGCTATACGTGCCATCCTTTTTAAATACCTCCGTATTTTTCCTTTTCTTATATTATTTTTTTTCTATATTAAATGCCTATACCGTAGCCCTGCTTGGAATGTAGCTAGCTTTCGATATAAACTGTTGTTGTCTTCTTTGCCCTTGCGGGAAAGAGCGGGTTTTAACCCTGTCTTTGTTTGTGGTTTTTGTTCTTAGAACAAATTACCATTACTTTTCCATTTCTTTTAATTACTTTGCATTTATCACACATAGGTTTTACTGAGGGTCTTACTTTCATTTTGATTTCTCCTTTTTTGGAAATTTGTTTATATTAGTTCTTACTGCGCCAGATTATTCTGCCTTTCGTTAAATCGTACGGGCTCATTTCCAACTTTACGCTGTCGCCGGGAATGATTTTAATGTAATGCATACGCAGTTTTCCCGAAATATAAGCCGTTATTACGTGTCCGTTCGATAGTTTTACCGTAAACGTTGCGTTTGGCAACGCTTCAACTATCACGCCTTCGGTTTCTATAACGTCGTCTTTCGACACAAACTTATCCTCCTATATTTTTTCCTTTTCGGCTAGTACTTTTTGAATACCGCGGTTTGACACCGCTTCGCCTTTTATTATTCTTTCGGCGAGAGTTTTTTCTCTCTTCGAAATTATAACCTTTATATGTTTTTTGTTTTTTAGTTTCGTCCGGTTAATCTTTCTAAATTTTCCGTCGACTACTTCTACTCGCGTTTGGGTTACGCCTATTACTAAGTATAACCTTCCACTATCTTTTCCTAAGGTGCTTTGCACCACGGAGCCTATTTGTATTTCTCTTTGCATTTTAATTAAAGAGTGAGTATCTCTACCCCGTTTTCCGTTATTGCAACGGTGTTTTCATAATGTGCAGATGGCTTTCTATCCCTTGTCCTAACCGACCAACCGTCAGAGAGAAAATCTACTTGGAAACCGCCCATATTTATCATAGGTTCAATGGCTATTACCATACCTTTCTTTAAGCGAATCCCCGTGCCTTTCCTTCCATAATTTGGAACTGAAGGGTCTTCGTGCATTTCTCTACCGATTCCGTGGCCCGTTAAAGCACGTACAACCGAAAAACCGTTTGCTTCCGCATAGCTTTGAACAGCGAAGCCAACGTCACCAAGCGGAGTACCGTCTCTCAACCGCTCTATTGCTTTGAAAAAGCATTCTTCAGTTACTTGAACGAGTTTACGTTTTTCGGGCGAAACGTCACCTACCAAAAATGTCCTTGCCGCATCTCCCTGCCAACCGTTGTATATTACGCCAACGTCTATGCTAACGATTTGACCGCTTTTAATAAACGTTTTATCGTCGGGAATACCGTGAACAACTATATCGTCTATCGAAGCACATATGCTTGCAGGATACCCGCCGTAGCCTAAAAACGATGGGGCCGCGCCACACGATTTAATAT
>CAJGCK010000042.1 GCA_904501795.1 uncultured Clostridia bacterium | reverse complement strand
TTATTCATATTTTACTCCTTTACCATTTGGGTGTTGTTACTCAAAAAACCGTATACTGCTACGCCTATTATACTTGACATAGGAATAGTATAGGCTATACCGCTACCATTTTTTATGCTTCTAAACTTTTCTTCTAATTCGGCTAGCACTTTTGAAACTTTATCTTCCCTGATTGCGCTTATTATAACCGATTTTTCAGAACCTAAAAGTCCCAACAAATTTAGCATCTCGGCGTTTGCCGTGCCGTGCGCTTGCAAAACCATTTGTACGTTTACTTCGTGGTTTTGAATAAGGTCTACAAAATACTCCGTCTTGCTCTTGTTTACTATCGTTATAAGTATTTTAAGTTTTTTTACGTGGGTGGCAGATTGCTTGTTCCGTTTTGTGTTCTTAACGTTTTTTTCTTGCATTGTCTACTACTCCATAAAATCAATTATTTGTTCGTCTTCAGCGCTTATTATTCTGCGCATTTCAATTTTTTCTTTCAGTTTACTAGATATCACTGCTCTAAAGCCAAGCACTTGTATGGTTATTAGCGGTGTCATCGCTACCATGGCGACTATACCGAAAGCAAGTTCTAAAACCATGCTCTCTCCCGCTATTACCGAGCACGCGCCTATCGCAAGCGGTAAAATAAAACTTGAAGTTAACGGACCGCTGGCAACACCGCCCGAGTCGAACGCAATTGCCGTGTATATCTTAGGCACGAAAAGTGATAGCCCTAATGATATTAAATAACCTGGAACAACATAGTATAACAACGAAAAACCGTAGATTATTCTTATCATAGACAAACCTATTGAAACGCCGACGCCGATTGACAAGGCTATTAGCATAGACTTTCGCGAAACTGTACCGCCCGTAATCTTTTCTACTTGAAGATTTAGAACTTGAACGGCAGGCTCTGCCAAAACTACTACCGCACCTATTACAAAGCCAAATATTATAAGTAATTCATTACCTGCACCCGCTATCTCTTGACCGAGTTTGAAGCCGATTGGCATAAATCCAACGTTAACCGCAACCAAAAACAATACTAAACCGATATAGGTGTACAAAATACCTATTGCCATTTGTTTGATTTTTTTGCGTGGAAGTTTCAAAACGAATATTTGCAACACTATAAAAAATGCTACTATTAGTCCCAAAGAAATTAATACTTCAGATGCAACGGAAAATATCGTTGAAAACAAATTTGCGCCGAGAGATGCTTCCGCCGAATAGTCGGGTAAAACGTATGATAAATCGCCGTTTGATAACAACGATAAGATTATTACCGCAAGAATAGGACCTATTGAACAAAGCGCAACTAAACCAAACGAGTTATCGCTTGCGTTCCTACCACCAACGGCACCTGCAACACCAACGCCTAGCGCCATTATAAACGGCACGGTGATAGGCCCTGTGGTTACACCGCCCGAATCGAAAGACAAGGGGAAAAATTCAAATTTACCACTAGTTACTAAATATGCAACGAGCGCAAACAACGCCATGTAAAAGAACATAAGTAGTGACGATAAATCTTTATGGAATACTATCTTACTTATGCCTATAAACAAAAACAAGCCGACACCAACGCCTACCGAAACGATTAAAGTGGTTGGGTTTATAACCGTGCTAACTTGTGTTGCTAGCACCGTTAGGTCAGGTTCGGCAACTGTTATAAGCAATCCCATCACGAATACAACGGATAATAATACGGATATTTTTTTGGTCTTTGTTAAGCCTGATCCGACGTGCTCTCCCATCGGTGTCATAGCAAGTTCAGCGCCTATATTAAATAGTGTAATCCCTATAATTAAAAATAACGAAGAAACACAGAAAAGTATAATTTCCGTAACCGAAATGTCGGTAACGGGCGTTAAAGACATTATTAAAACTATTAGTACAACGGGGAAAACGCTTAAAAACGCTTCTTTAAGTTTTGACCCGAATATCCGCATTTATATACTCCTTAATTAAACTCTTATCTCTTCAGTTTCAGTTTTTACAACGCCGTTTTCACGGTAAACTTTAACTTTTATCTTACCCCACGGCGTAGGTACAACACCTTCCGCCCAGTCTAAATCACCTAAATGTGATTCTACCGAATAGGTTTCAAACCCTTTTGAAGTAGGTTTTACGCCTAATATACGTGCTATCGCTTCGTACATAACCGTTCCACCCCAAGCGTGCGAAAAGTCACAGTCAAAACCAAAAAACACTTCTTTAAGCGACCCGTTAACGCATATTTCTTCTAACTTTCGTGCAACGGGTAACATATATTTGTCTAACAAGTTCGCCTTTTCTAGCGCTATAAAATAAAAATGGTAGAAATACGGTTGACAAGTTATTAGAGTTTGGTCGTTAACGACCTTTTCCATAATTTCGGTGGCAATATCCCCTTCTACTATACCGAAAGCCACTGCTAAAATATTGTTTTGAGTGCAGTAATAGGTCTTACGAGAAGGATCTAACGGCTTCCACATACTGCCTTGGTCGGTTTCTTTATCCAACGTGCCCGCCTTAAATATTCCGCGGTCGTTATCAAACAACTTTTCTTTATACTGACGTTTTACACTCTCCGCAATAGTAAAAACTTTTGTCGCTTTTTCGGGCATAGAAAGTATATTATATATCTCGCCAAGTGAATTTAACGCTGAATACCAAAAGGCGTTTAGCGAGCCTTCACCCAAAGCGCGTGGCGGATGGTGCATATTGAAGTTTTCTACGGGTACCCAGTCGATAAACATATAGTTGGGCGAATTATCTAGCCAACCATCTACCGCAAATGATAAAAACCTTGACGTTACCGTTTCCATAGCCGGTAACACCTTTTTTAATAGTGCTTTGTTGCCCGTATAGAGATAATGTTCACGAATCCACTTAAACCATATCAAAGTATAGGCGGTGTGGAACATATACCCGTTAGTCTTTTGCAAATACATCGCCGTTCTTATAATATCTAGTTCCGATAAAGAATATTCACCTAAAACGGCGTATGCCATCATACTTTCAATATAATAGTCCCCCGTACAACCTAGAGGTTCTTGATGAACGGGCGAGTCTAAATGGTAGGTTTGACGGCACATTTTTAGTGCGTTACTACTACAATCGAAAATTTTGTTAATCACCGCGTCCGAACAAGTGAAACTGCCTTCGTTCTCACACGGAAAATACGGGCATGAAACACTAACTTTCACGTCACAAGGTTTATCGGATTTAATATAAACAAACCTAAAACTCTTATATAATAGCGATTCGTAGTGAGTTAAGCCCTTTTTCGTTATAATCGTATCGGGGAAAGTTACTCTTTTTTCAACTTCATTTTCCTCAGCAACTACCGTAACCCCACCTTCCGATTGAATATCGAAAGTAACATACCCTGCGACTATTTTTCCGTAGTCTAAAACCTTTCGTCCGTCTTCTTCGTACTCTTTTACGGGGTACGCGGGCTCATATTTAAGTTCGGGAATATTCTTCTCTAAAATCTTAATCTCTCTATCGCTTATCACCGCTTTGTGATCGGGAATAGTAGAAAGTTCTCTATTTGCATCGTATCTTGAATAGTTAAAGTATTCGGGTGCGGGAGATGCTAACCAACTTTCGTCAGTTACTATCCTTTCGTTACCAAAAGTTATTTCACAACGAAGCCCAGGATAGCCTGAAGAATAGTCGGCTTGCACTTCGGGAACGGACATAACTAGCACGGTTACCGTATTTTCACCGTTTATTAACGGAATTTCAAACTTATCTGAAAAGCACCAGCCAAGCGGAGTAACGTTACCGTAATCGCCACCTACGGCACACGGTCCACGAGATACGATTTTGCCGTTAACGTAGAAAAAGTATTTAACGTCCGCTTCTATTTTAACGAATGCGGACTTTTCTATGGTAGTAAATTTTTTTACAAATCTTGCTACCACGTATGGTGCTGGTGGGCAAAAAGTAGTAGGTCTACCCTTTTGACAGTCGGGATAAATCTTAGAATCTAGCCAAATCCAGTTTGCTTGTTTCATAAACTCTCCTTTCTACTTTGCTTATATTTTGTTAATTATAACATAGGGATATTTTATTGTAAAGATATTTCAAAAATTCCTAAAGGAATTTTGTTGTTTTAAGTTTTAGAAAAAAACTATTTACTTTTTTTATTTGCTTTTTCTATTTCTTTAACTTTTCGCCAAAGCGCCAAACTCTCTTCTGGAGTGGTGGGACGCATCTCATCACCAAAAACGTGAGGGTGGCGACGAATAAGCTTTTCGCTTAGAGTTTGAACGACGTCCTCAAACTTAAAAAGCCCTTCTTCACTAGCAATTTGCGAAGATAACAATACTTGTAAAAGCATATCGCCTAGTTCTTCTTTTAGGTTTTCAAAATCACGATTGTCTATGGCGGTTAAAACTTCTTCCGTTTCGTTTTTTATACACTCTTTCATTGAAATTAAAGTTTGCGCCCTATCCCACTCGCAACCGTCTGGACTGCGAAGTACGGATACTATCTCTAATAGTTCGCTAAAATCGTGCTCTTTTTTCTCTTCGTAAAATTTCCCGTTTATTTCTTTCATTTTTTATCTCCTTAACCGCCTTTTAACAAAAACCGCCGTCTTTTTTAACGGCGGTGTTTATCGCATTTATTTGTAATATTTTGAAGCAACGCTTTTTAGATATTCAACACAATCAAAAAGTTCGCTCTCGTCACCAAAATCATCTTTATAAACTTCTAATAGTACCGCCCCGTCGAACCCAACGTCGCTTAGTCTTGCAAACAGTTCGCTAAAATCGGTAACGCCTTTGCCTGGTAAACACATCTTACCGTCTTTATTAACGTCGGAAACGTGCACGGTAACTATATCGCTTGACATTTCTTTGATAAGGTCTCTATAATCAACACCGCTTTGGCGTGCCTGCTTAATATCTAGCGTGGCTTTTAGACCGTGTGTGCGTTTCTTAAGCTCGTTAAAATAGCCAACGTAGTTGTAATAACACCAGTGAACGTTTTCATACGCCAGCGAAATTGAATACTCGCCCAAAAGGTCTATTATCTCTTGCGTAATCCTACCTACTCTATCAAAATTAATTTTGAGCGGTGTCCTTTTTAGACGTGCGGGGCCGTGAAAGGTATAATACTTTGCCGAAAGTTCTTTTCCCGCTCTAGCAACGTTTCTTAAAATCTTAAAAGAATCCGCCTGAGCCCTATCGTTAACGCTATATAGTTGCGGTTCAAACTGAGTGGTTAGAACGTGGATAGAGTGTACAGGCAAATTTTTGCTCCGTGCGGAAAGCAGTTTGCCAAACTCTTTATTGTATTCGGAATATGTTTCTAAAAATACTTCCGCCGTCTCTACGTTATTCTCGCTCAAAAAAGACAATGCGTCTTCCGTGTGCCTGCGTAGAAAAAACGACGAAGTTGATATGCCTATTTTCATTTGCTATACCGTCTGTTCTAGTATTTTACGCTATACAAAATATCTTCGTAGGTTGGATACGGCATAAACTCCTTACCGATTAACAGTTCTAATTTATCCGCAACCGCGCGTAAGTTTTCCATATCCGTTAAAAGAACGTTTCTTGAATACTTAGCCTTTTCAAGCGTATTACTAAATTTGGGTTGGTTTTCGGCGTCCGCTACTAAATTGTTTAGCAACGTTGAAAACTCTTCCGCTAACTTCGAAACGTTTTCGGCAATATCTTTCTCTAAACCCAAAGGCAACGTTTTATCAAATTGCTTTTTCGCGTTTATGCTTTCGAATAAGAATTTTTCGTAGCCTATAATCGACGGGGCAAGTTCTTTTCTTGCCATATCGATTGCTGTTAGCGCTTCTATATTTAGGATATTGCAGTAGTTTTCAAGAAGTATTTCCATTCTCGAATTGATTTCGTTTTTGGATAATACTTTATGTTTTTCAAAAAGCTTGACGTTTTTATCCGCCGAAAAGTATGGAAGCGCGTCTACAGTTGACTTTAAGTTTAATAATCCGCGTTTTTTCGCTTCTTCTTCCCACTCTTCCGAATAGTTGTTGCCACTGAATATTATTCTCTTGTGCTTTTTAATAGTTTCGCGTATTAGTTCACTTAGTTCGGCGTTGAAGTCTTGCGCTTTTTCTAACCTATCCGCAAAAAACGAAAGTTCTTCCGCCACGATAGTGTTGATAATAAAGTTCGGGCAGGCTATGTTTTGAGATGCGCCCACCATTCTAAACTCAAACTTGTTACCCGTAAATGCAAACGGACTAGTTCTATTTCTATCCGTAGCATCCTTTCTAATATGCGGAAGGGCTGAAACGCCGATTGCGAGTTCGCTTTGCTTCTTCGCTTTATAGTTGTTTTTCTTTTCTAGAGCGGTTAAAATTTCGTCTAACTCTTCGCCTAAATATATGCTTATTATCGACGGTGGCGCTTCGTTCCCGCCTAAACGGTGGTCGTTCCCCGCCCCTGCAACCGAAATTCTAAGCAAGTCTTGATACTCGTCTACCGCCTTTATAACGGCAACTAAGAATAGTAAAAACTGTGCGTTCTTTTCGGGAGTACTGCCCGGTTCAAGCAAGTTTTCGCCCGAATCGGTCGATATTGACCAGTTATTGTGTTTACCGCTTCCGCTTACAGATGCAAACGGTTTTTCGTGTAGTAAACATACTAAGCCGTGTTTGTTAGCAACGCTTTTCATCAATTCCATAGTGAGTTGGTTATGGTCGGAAGAAGTGTTGGTCGAAGTATACACGGGCGCAAGTTCGTGTTGCGCGGGTGCGGCTTCGTTATGCTTGGTTTTAGCGTATACGCCGAGTTTCCAAAGCTCTTCGTCTAACTCAGCCATAAACTTTGCAATCCTTGGCTTAATCGCGCCGTAGTAATGGTCTTCAAGTTCTTGTCCCTTAGACGGGCGAGCACCGAATAACGTTCTACCACAGTGTATTAGGTCTAAACGTTTTTCATAAACGCTTTTATCTATTAAGAAATACTCTTGTTCTGCGCCTACCGTTGGGGTTACGCTTTTTACCGAAACGTTACCAAATAAACGTAAAATCCTAAGCGCTTGCTTGTTAAACGCTTCCATTGAACGAAGTAACGGGGTCTTCTTGTCTAACGCTTCGCCACCAAAAGAACAAAAAGCGGTGGGGATATACAAACTGCCATCTTTAACGAAAGCGTACGAAGTGGGGTCCCAAGCGGTGTATCCGCGCGCTTCAAAAGTGGCGCGCAATCCGCCCGATGGGAAACTTGATGCGTCCGACTCGCCCTTAACGAGCGATTTTTCTGAAAATTTCATTATCACTTCGCCGTTACTACTTGGCGAAATAAAACTGTCGTGTTTTTCGGCGGTAATTCCCGTCATCGGTTGAAACCAGTGAGTAAAATGAGTTGCGCCGTTTTTTATCGCCCATTCTTTCATGGCTTTAGCCACCTTTTTAGCATGCTCGTTTGAAAGTGGTGTACCGAAAATGGTTGCGCTACGAACCGCTTTATAGGTAGACTTTGGTAAACACGATTTCATTACCTTATCGTTAAACACTTTTGACCCGAATATTTCGGGTATGGAAATTTTAGACATAATTGCCCCTACTTTTTTACTTTTTATTTTAGAATTTTACCATTGAAACACCCTATTGTCAATTGTTTGACTGTTCTTTAAATAAATTTAATATATTCAATAACTATTTCAAATACTTTTTTTTACGCGAGCGATTGACAAAAAAACAGAAAAATTTTATAATATTTACATACCTTACATTTAGGAGATTTTTTATGCTAGATAAACGCCCTGAAAATATGCTTCGCATAAACGATAATGCGCTTGCTAAACAATTTATTGACGAACAAGTTAAGGAAATTAGAGAACAAGTTAAAGACAAGAAAGTTCTTTTAGCTTTGTCAGGCGGAGTTGACAGTTCGGTTGTTGCCGCTCTTTTGATTAAAGCGATCGGTAAACAGTTGGTTTGCGTACACGTTAACCACGGACTTATGCGTAAGGGTGAAAGCGAACAAGTTATTGAAGTTTTTGGAAAACAGCTTGACGCAAACCTTATCTATATCGACGCGACTGATAGGTTTTTATCTCTTTTAGAAGGCGTTTGCGAGCCTGAAAAGAAACGTAAAATTATCGGCGGAGAGTTCATTAAGGTGTTTGATGAAGAAGCGCGCAAACTTGAAGGAATTTCTTTCCTTGCACAAGGCACTATTTACCCCGATATTTTGGAAAGCGACGGTGTTAAAGCACACCACAACGTTGGCGGACTTCCCGAAGATATGAAGTTTGAGTTGGTTGAACCTATTAGACTTTTATATAAAGACGAAGTTAGGGTCGTTGGTAAAGCACTAGGTCTTCCTGCAGAAATGGTTGATCGTCAACCCTTCCCTGGCCCCGGTTTAGGCGTTAGATGTCTTGGCGCTATAACGAGAGATAGACTTCACGCGTTAAGAGAAGCAGACGCTATTTTACGCGAAGAATTTGATATCAACAACCTATCAAGCAAAGTATGGCAATACTTTATAGCAGTTCCCGATATGAAGAGCGTTGGGGTTAGAAACGGAAAAAGATACGAAGGTTGGCCCGCTATTATTAGAGCCGTTAACACGGTTGATGCGATGACCGCCACTATAGAAGAAATACCCTACCCCGTTCTTCATAAAATTACCGATAGAATTACCAAAGAAGTTGAAGGCATTAACAGAGTTTTACTAGACCTTACTCCAAAGCCTATCGGCACTATTGAATGGGAATAATTAATACAATCAAAACGACCAACCGTGTTAATAGTTGGTCGTTTTTTTATTTGTTAATCTTTGGATTATCCGTTCGACATAAAAGATAATCTATAGACACGTTAAAATAATCGGCAAATGCTATTAACGTTTCATAATCCGCTTGCCGTTGCCCGTTCTCGTATCTACTTATACTGTTTTGATTCATACCCAAATCCATAGCGATTTTAAGTTGGGAAATTTTTCTACTTTTTCTTAATAATTTTAATCTCATATCCTTGACTTAATTATACCAACTTGGTATAATAAAAATATCCCGTTTTGGTATATTAACAAAGGAGAAAGTAGAATTATGTTTTGTAAAACTTGTGGAAAAGAGGTTAACGATCGAGCAATTATTTGTCCAAATTGTGGTTGCGCATTGGACAACACGACTATTCAAGAAAGCGTAAGTGAAAAGAAAAAGAAAAAATTAAACGTTTTATCATTAGTTGGTTTTATTCTTTCGCTAGCTAGTTTATTGTTAGCGTTGTGGGGAACTGTTGCAATTGCCGGCTTAGTATGTTCTGTAATAGGCATTGTTCAAATAAAGAACAACGAGCAAAAAGGAATGGGGTTTGCAATAGCAGGTATTTGCGTGTCCGTTGGCTCTCTTATTTACACCGTATACACCCTTATAGTGTTATTATCTGTTCTTAGCGCACTTTAATTATTATTTAAAAACAAAAACTCGGCTAAATTTAGCCGAGTTTTATTTTTGCATTATTTTATTTTGCGTATTCGGTTGCGCGCCATTCACGAATTACGTTAACTTTGATTTGACCGGGATATTCCATCTCTTCTTCAATCTTTTTAGCAATATCTTTTGCTAAGAACAACGTTTCAGCATCGGTAATTTGTTCGGGTTTTACCATTACGCGCACTTCTCTACCCGCTTGAATTGCATAGCATTTTTCAACGCCCTTAAAGCTACTTGATATCTCTTCAAGTTTTTGCAATCTCTTAACGTAGTTAGTAGTAGTTTCTCTTCTTGCACCGGGACGAGCGCCACTAATAGCATCTGCCGCTTGAACTAAAACCGCTTCTATGGTTTTGGGTTCAACGTCGCCGTGGTGAGCAAGTATTGCGTTTACTACGTTATGGTTTTCACGATACTTTTTCGCTAGGTCACCGCCGATTTGCATATGCGTGCCTTCTATTTCAAAGTCAACCGCTTTACCTAAGTCGTGCAATAAGCCTGCGCGTTTTGCAAGCGCCACGTCTACGCCGAGTTCGGTTGCCATTACGCCTGCTAGGTGTGCA
>CAJGCK010000041.1 GCA_904501795.1 uncultured Clostridia bacterium | reverse complement strand
TTAATAGTAATATATAATGTTTAGCGTACGGAGAGTTGGCTGAGCGGTCGAAGGCGGCGGTCTTGAAAACCGTTGATGGTGATGAGCTATCCTGGGGTTCGAATCCCTAACTCTCCGCCACGAAAAACCTAAACCATTTATTTGGTTTAGGTTTTTTGTTTTGTGTATGAATGGGATTCGAACGGGTGGGAATCGGCAACTGAAAAGTTTGAGTTTTACGTATAGTTGCCGACAAACAATTGATAATTGTTTGCCACACCGGCGTGATAGTGTAGCAAAGCGAAACGGAGCGAATCCCTAACTCTCCGCCAAAAAATAGAGATATCCTTTTGGGTATCTCTATTTTTTGTTTTAAGATAGTTTATGTTAGTGATTTGAACGAGAGCGTTAAGAAAATATGCGTTGCTAAGCATATTTTTAGTGGCTGACCGAAGACTTTTTTAAATCATTATGCTATTTTTACTTTTTTATTTTAAAAAGGCAAGAACGTAATCCTTAACTCTCCGGCAAGTATAAGAACACCAATTAGGGTGTGCTTTATGCTTTGCTTCAAGCGTGATAGCAACCCCATGGGGCGTTAGTTTTGTGTTAGCAAAATTGCGAAGCAAATTCAGTCCTTTTTAACAAATTAATCTAATGAACTATTGATTATATATCGGTTTTATGATATTATAGAACTATATATTATTTGGAGGAATTCGGAATGAAAGAATATAATGTATTAGAAATGTCATTTTGTGGTGAAAAAGACCTAGAAGAAACTTTAAATTCATATGCAAAAGACGGTTGGAAGGTTATTTCAATATTACCATCTAAAATTAATAAATGCAATGAACTTTTTCCTAGTATTGAAGAACTAACGATTGTTTTTGAGAAATAGTTTTACGTTTCACACGCTCCGCCACGTAAAACCTAAACCATTTTTTTGGTTTAGGTTTTTTTGTGAATAAATTGGATTTGAACCCATCGGGTTCGGTCGCCTTTGACGGACTTATCTTGACAGACATAGTCCTGCGATTTATCGCAGTATCCCATCTTCTCCGCCACGTAAAACCTAAACCAATTTTTTGGCTTAGGTTTTTTATTTTTATAAAAAATTTTTTTGTTGAGACAAAATAATATTTTTTCTATTCATGATTATCAATTTAGGAGCAAAATTGGATAAAATATTTAAAAAGGCTTTAATTTTACCCCAAGATTTTAAAATCATGAATAATAAAAAATCGGGTTTTTTGATAAAAATCAAGCAAAAACACGCATTTTTTAGCGTTTTTTAAAAAAATTTTAGTTGACAACGTTAATTTTTTACCATAAAATATAAAATGATGTAACAAAAAATATTTTTGCATAATACTATATTCTTAGCTACAAAAATTATAGGAGCGATATTTTTGAAAAAAGGTAAAAATTTAAAAATTTTTAACAAAAGGTCAGTTTTTATAGGCAAAGAAGTAATTATTGGTAATAACGTTACAATATATGAAAACAATAGAATAGAAGGCAACACAATAATTAAAGATGGTGCAACTATTTTACCAAACTGCTATATATTAGACTGCGTTATTGACGAAAATACGACTATTAATCATAGTCAAGCTGAAAAATCAATAATAGGAAAAAGCTGTTCTATCGGACCATTTGCAAGGCTTAGGCCAAATACAGTTTTAGAAAACAACGTTAAAATAGGAAATTTTGTTGAAGTTAAAAATTCACACGTTAAAAATGGAACTAAAATTAGTCACCTAGCCTACGTTGGTGATGCCAACGTTGGAGAAGACTGTAATATTGGATGCGGGGCAATTTTCGTTAATTATGACGGTAATAATAAGCATAGAAGCATAATTGGTAATAGATGTTTTATTGGGAGTAATTGCAACGTAATAGCCCCGGTAAAAATTGATAATGACGTTTACGTTTGCGCAGGCACAACGGTCACAAACGATCACGCAAGCGGAGACTTCGTTATAGGAAGAGTAAGAGAAAGCGTCAAAGCAAACCGTGCTTACGAATACTTGAAAAAGGAGAAAAAATAATGGGAATATTTTTTGGTACTGACGGACTTCGTGGGGTCGTTAACGAAGAACTAACCACAAATATTGCGTATAAGATTGGCAACGCATTATCTATATTAAAAGAAAACCCTACGATTATAATTGGTAGCGATACAAGGATTTCTAGCCCCTATCTCACCTTGGGCGTAGCAAATGGGGCGATGAGCGGTGGTGCAAAAGTTATTGATATCGGTGTTTGCCCTACGGCTGGCGTTGCGTTTTTAACTAAAAAGTTAAATGCAGATTTTGGTGTTGTAATAAGCGCATCACATAACAGTGGCGAATATAACGGAATTAAAGTTTTTAACGAAAACGGATACAAACTTTCAGAAAAAGAAGAAGAACAAATTGAGCGATGCTTTATAAGAGAAAAAATCAACGATTGTTATAGTGTTGGAACGTTTGTTCAAGACTTTAATTTGGTAAAGTTATACAAAAACTTTTTAATTAAGGCAAGCAAAAACACATTGGAAGGTAAAACCATAGTTTTAGACTGTGCATACGGCGCTTCACATAGAATCGCGCCTGACGTATTTAGAAAGCTTGGCGCATCCGTAATTGCTTCAAACAGCACGAACGAAGGTGAAAAAATCAATAAAGATTGCGGTGCATTACACCCCGAAAATCTAGTTAAAAAAGTGCACAGATATAAAGCGGATATGGGTTTTGCTTTTGATGGTGACGCCGATAGATTAATTGCGGTTGACGAGAAAGGAAACGTTATTGACGGAGACGTAATAATTAACGGGCTTGCAAAATATCTAAAAAGCATTAACAAACTAAAAGATAATACAGTTGTTGGAACAAGCCACACGAATATGGCGATAGAAGAAGACTTAAAAAACAACGGAATTAACTTTATTAGAACAGATATTGGCGACAAATACGTTCTTGCAAAATTGATTGAAAAAGACTTGTCACTTGGCGGAGAACAAAGCGGACACATTATTTTAAAAGACCTATCAACTACAGGCGACGGAATTTTAAGCGCAATAGCCGTAGCGAACATGATAATAGACCAAAACACTACACTATCTAACGCGTTACACGTTAAACTATTCCCTCAAACAAATAAAAACGTTGTTGTTGAAGACAAATTTAAGATAATGAATAGCGACGTGCTCTCAGAAGAAAGCACAAAATTTAAGCAGATGTTAAACGGAAAAGGTAGACTTATGATAAGGGCTTCGGGCACTGAGCCAAAGATTAGAGTTATGGTCGAAAGCAAAGACCAAGCACTAAACGAACAAATCGCCGAACGACTAGTTGCAGTTATAAAAAAAGTAAATATAGAAATATAAAACTAAAAGCACTCTATTTAGAGTGCTTTTTTAACTTACAATATAAATTTTGTATAGTTTGCTCATCCGTTTCAGGATAATTTGCAAATGGAAACTTGATTTTCAGATTGTCATACTTAGAAGAACAAATTTTTCTAAATGGAAGGAGTTCAATACCATCTACACAGTCAAATTCGCCCCTTAAGCGCGACAAAAACGCCAAGTTGTCGTCATTATCATTAATTCCCTTAACAACGACCTGTCTAATGGTTGTGGGCAGTTTTACGGCGTTTAAATAGGTCAAAAACTCTAATACGTTAGACAAATTGCAACCAACGTGCTTGTTATAAAGAGATGGCGAAGGATATTTGACGTCCAACAACACTCTATCCGTAACGGATAGGGCTTTTTTTACACTATCGTTTAAAATACAGCCCGAAGTGTCTAAACACGTATTAATATTGCTCGCTTTACACAACGAAAAAAAGTCGTAAACAAACTCGGATTGGCAAATCGGCTCGCCACCCGAGAGAGTAACGCCACCTTTTTCGCCAAAATATTCCTTAAACCTAACCGCCTTATCGAACAGTTGTTGTGCGGAAAACGTTTCCCCCACGTTAAACTGCCAAGTTTCAGGGTTGTGACAACACGAACATCTAAGCGGACAGCCTTGCAAAAAAGCAACGAATCTAATCCCCGGTCCGTCAACCGCACCTAACGATTGAATTGAATTAACGTAACCAACGCTTAATTTCATAATTGACCGTGGAACGTTCTTGAAATAACTTCACGCTGTTGTTCGCGCGAGAGTTTGTTAAAATTAACGGCGTAACCCGAAACCCTAATGGTTAAATTCGGGAAGTTTTCGGGGTGCTCGTAAGCTTGTAAAAGTGTATCACGATTAAGAACATTAACGTTTATATGATGGGCGTTTTTCGCAAAATAACCGTCTAAAATTCCAACAAGATTTTCTATGCGTTGCTCAGCGTCTTTACCAAGCGCAGTTGGAGTTATAGTAAAGGTGTTTGAAATACCGTCACGGCAATCGTCGTAACTGATTTTAGCAACCGAATTAAGTGATGCTAAAGCGCCGTTTTCTTCACGATTGTGCATAGGGTTAGCACCAGGCGCAAAAGGTTCTTTTGCCTTTCTTCCATCGGGTGTTGCACCCGTGTTTTTACCGTAAGTAACGTTAGACGTAATGGTTAAAACTGATAAAGTGTGAATTGCCTTACGATAAGTCGGGGTTTTTCTCAACTCGGTTATAAACTGGTGAGTCAAATCTTTTGCAATTAAGTCTACCCTATCGTCGTCGTTACCGTATTTTGGAAACGATCCAACCGTTTCAAAATCAACGATAAAGCCCTTTTCGTTCAAGATAGGCTTAACGTTAGCGTATTTTATAGCACTAAGCGAATCGGCAACAACCGATAGACCTGCAACACCAAACGCCATAAACCTATCCACAAAAGTGTCGTGTAGCGCCATTTGGGTTTTTTCATAAGCGTATTTATCGTGCATATAGTGAATAACGTTCATGGTGTTAACGTAAAGTTTAGCAAGCCAAGAAACGTAAATATCAAAACGTTCTTTAACGGCGGAAAAATCAAGTTTATCTGCCGATAAAACGGGCATTTGAGGGCCGATATGCATATCACTTTGGTTGTCGTACCCACCATTTAACGCAATTAATAAAAGTTTTGCTAAATTACACCTTGCGCCAAAGAACTGCATTTGTTTGCCGACTTTCATGGCCGAAACACAGCAAGCAATAGCGTAATCATCACCATAAATTTCACGCATTAAATCATCGTTTTCATATTGAATAGAATCGGTGTCAATACTAATTTTCGCACAAAATTCCTTAAATGGTTTGGGTAAATTTTTAGACCACAAAACAGTTAAGTTAGGCTCTGGTGAAGAACCTAGCGTATATAGAGTATTGAGCATTCTATAAGTGGTTTTGGTAACCAAAGTTCTACCGTCTTGCCCCATGCCACCAAGTGCTTCGGTAATCCACATAGGGTCACCACCGAAAAGTTCATTATACTCTGGGGTACGAAGATGCCTAGCAATACGTAGTTTTATAACAAAATCATCAATAATCTCTTGCGCTTGAGTTTCAGTTAAAACTCCTGACTTAATATCACGTTCAAAATAAATATCGAAAAAGGTTGAAACTCTACCGAGCGACATAGCAGCGCCGTTTTGCTCTTTAATAGCGGAAAGATATGCAAAATACGTCCATTGAACTGCTTCTTTGGCGTTTTTAGCAGGTTTTGAAATATCAAAGCCATAAGACTTTGCCATTTCAAGCATATATGATAAGAAATTAATTTGTTTGGTAAGTTCTTCACACAAACAAATTTGTTCGCTATCGTATAACTTACTCTCTAAATCTGCTTTATCCTTTTTTTTGCACTCGATTAAGTAATCGATACCATATAACGCAACGCGCCTATAATCGCCGATAATTCTGCCTCTACCATAAGCGTCGGGAAGCCCTGTTATTACGTGGCTACTGCGCGCTTTTCTCATTTCTTGCGAGTATGCCCTATACACCCCGTCGTTATGAGTGGTTTTATAACGAAATTCTTCTTCAATCTTATCACTTAATTTGTAGCCGTAAGCTTCACAAGCTTGGCGGGCCATACGAATACCACCAAAGGGATTAACGGCGCGTTTAAGCGGGCTATCGGTTTGCATACCGACGATAATCTCGTTTTCTTTATCGATATAACCAGGCGCAAAACTCAGCAAAGAAGAAACGGTGGCAGTATCGATATCCAATACTCCACCATTTTCGCGCTCTAATGCGAAGAGTTGGTTAACTTTTTGCATTAAACCGCTAGTTCTAGCCGTTTTTTGCGCAAGAAACCCACTGTCGCCCAAATATTGAGAATAATTCAATTGAATAAAATCCCTAACGTTTACTTGGTCTTGCCAAGCGCCCTTAATAAATCCAACCCAATTAACGTGTTCCATCCGAATACTCCTTAAACAAAAATGTAAAAGTGAATTGCCCAGACGGTCGGCATAAAGTAGCTACGTTCCACCGCAGTGCTCTGCGTAAACCGTCAGTAACGTGACTACGTAAATATTATACAACTAATAAATAACCTTTGTCAATCTAAATGATGCAATAGATTAAAATACAAGAAGTTAGCGCTTTGTTTACAAGGAGCGATAACTTCGCCGTGTTTCAAACTTGAAGTGTAAAAACGACAGTTTTTACGTCAAAACGATAGTTTTGCAAAGATTTTACCATAAGGTAAAAGATTAACTTCTTAAAGTTTATAAACCGCAAAGCGTTTGCAAAATAACTTGACCATAGCACCTGCAAACAAAATCGTTGGGATGGTTTATGTTGTTTGCACCGATATCTTTATACCCCTTTCCTACGCTAAATAAATCACGATGAAAATCGGTCATGTTAGCAACTGCAACGTAAGAATATTTCTTTTCTAACTCTTTGAAAATTTTAATGTATTCCGTTTGATTTAACACCCAATTGCTTTCCATATTTGGCAAAGTGGTTGCAATTAAAATAACTTCGCTACTAGGATTAAGCTTTTTGAACTCGGTTATCATTTCTTCAATTATATCGGTAAATTGTTGTAAAGGCGTGTGAAGGTCATTCATACCAAAACCTATTATAAACAAATCAGATTTAGAAGAAAGTACGCGTTCTTTAAACTCTTTTATTGCCGTAATAGTATCCCAACCGCCAACTGAAACGTTTTTTATACCAACTTTTGATTTGAAACGCTTTTCTAGATAATCTTTCATCATTATAGTAAACGGTGGCAAATACGGCGCAACAAAACCGCCTTGTTCAGTACCGCTTGAGTTACATCCGGTACAAATACTATCGCCGTAAACGCAAATATCTAGCGACTTACCGCTTGATAAAAGGGCGTTAGAATTAACTAAAATATCGCTTTTATTCGTAATAGCCGTGCCGTGCCATTTGCTAGCATGTTCGTATGTTACGCAAAACTGATTTTTAGTAAAAGTATCACCTTCGCCGTAATTTAGATAGTTGATGCCAGGAATATAGTTTTTACAACGTGTAGGTTCAATATCTATCGTATATCTTTTAGGCTGACTGCAATATAAGTCTTCGTGCTTAAAGTACGGCATCGAACCCCCTTTTACACGCTTTATAACGTTGCCTTTTATAATATAGTCAACACCTTCTACAAAATTTTTTTGAACACCGTAATCAGTTACCAAAATAATTTTAGTAGGCGTATAGATAAGGTTTGCTTCACCTTCCTCCCCTAAAAAACCGCAAGTTTCAAAATAAACTACGTTACCATCCCAAATAGGAGTAATCAAGTTTTTGTCTAGCAAATTCTTCATAGATATTAACTCATTTGTTTATAATATAATTATATTATAAAACAAAAGTAATTGCAAGCGAAAACAAAAAACACCGCGTAAATAAATTACGCGGTGTTTTTTTATAGTAGTTAAACTACAAAAATGCTTATTTCTTTTCAGTTTACCTTTTACTAACTTGCCTATGCAACAACAAACGTAATCGTGTTGGTTAGACTTGAGTTAATAACGCTAGTTACCGTTAAAGTAATTTCAGTACCAACTGCAACGGTATCTGCAACGGTTAAGGTGCAAGTTGCTAAATCAAACGTTACGCCTTCAGTATTAGATACAACCGTCCACAAGTTCTTCATAGCGCCCATCGTGTAGGTAGTAAAGCCCTTAATGGTTAATTTGTTTGCGCCAACCGATACTTCGGTTTCGTTGAAATCAAGTACGGTTAAATGGTCTTTTGCAGAAAGCATAATCGGGAAGTTTGTGGTATCCCATAACTCATAAGAATCAGACCACTTAGCACCAGCATACGCATACGTTTGAGAGCCAGTAGCGTTTGATGTTATGTTGTTACCATCGTGTAGTCCTAAAAGAAGTGATTTGTTTGAAGTAGCACCATCAAGTGAACCGTTACCATAAGTTAATACGGTGTTTCTACCATAGCTACCAGCGCTTAACGTCGGGTTAAGGTTTACTATAACTGCAATTCTTGCAAACACGTAAGCAATAGAACCGTTAACAGTACCAACAGCAAAACTTACACGGTCATTAGCAGTAGCATAAGCTATGTCGTAGTTGAAACCACCTTCAACGAATACGTCTGTCATAGCGAAGTTGTGCTTAACGCCATTATTAGTTATTGATGTTCCAGAGCCCGTAAGAACGCCACCAAAATTGCCACTTATTTGTGGAGCACTGTATTTAACTTGAGCAAAACCTACGTTACGAACGGTACCAGCTAATTTGTTACCAAAAATTGATGCACCAAAATAGCCGATTTCGATATCGTATACGGTGTGGCCTAAACCATCGAACGTACCAACGAAGATAGCAGCATATCTATTGGTTAGATTTGTTTTACCCTCGACTTTTTCAGTATAGATTTCACCAGTCTTTTCATCTAAATACCAAGTACCATTTATGCCAAGGTTCATAGTTGCAAGTTCGGTTTTGTACACTTGACCGCCGAAGTCAATATCGTTACCTAAAACAATTAAACCATCATATATGTTGTAAGTACCGCCAGCGTCTGAGTGGGTGTAAGGATTACCACGGTTCCAATGAGTAGGACGGATATATTTTGCCCAGTTTTGGAATTCTTCTGCAGTATAAATAACTTTATCTGCTATAGTAGCTTGATATCTATAACCTCTTTCTGCCGTGTAAGCAATTACGGTGTAGTAACCAGAAGTAATTTCAGATGCAACGATTGAAGAACCAGTGAAAGCATAAACTTCATTAGTTTCATTGTTGGTCAATTCAACAGAAACGATACCATCAACACCGTCTAATACAACGGGTATGTCGGTTACTACGTTATCGGTACTCTTAATGCTATAAAGTTCGTTAACATCTAAGGTTTCAACAATCATTTCAAACTCAGTAGCAACTAACGTTATAGTACCCGTGTTACCCGAAATTACGTTTGTGTATATTATAACTATTTCCGTTCCGCTTGCAACGGTTGAGTCAACCGTTAGAGTTAAGTCGTCAAAGTTTAAAGTTATACCCTCATAATCTTCGGCTAATGATAACGTGTTTAGGTTTAGTAGTGCTTGAACTGAACTATAAGTTTTATAATTAGATACGAATAATTGAGTGGTACTACCTGTTAAAACTTCTTGAACGTAATTTCCGTTGATATCTTTAGCAGACAAATTAAGCGGAGTTAAATAATTCTTTGATTGACCTAAGGTTGGGAACTTGTTGTTGTCAACAAGTGTAAAACCACCGCTTTTAAACGCAGATCTAGCGGTATCAGAATCTAATGCAGTATATTCAGAGTATAAATGCGCGTTATTTTTTGCTATGTCTACTCCTATAGCATGTAAGGATTCATTAAATATTGCGGTGCCTTTGTATGCGTTACCGTATACAATCGGGAATACTACACCGGTAGTGGAAGTGTTTGAAGCTGTTGAGTTAACTATTGTCGCTATCGTATGGAATTGATACTTCTTATCACCAGTATTAAGCGGGCCACCCACGAAACCTAACCTATAATCGCCGGTTAACTCAGTGTCAAATCCACCTTCTAAAAAGATGTTGTAAACTTCAAATTGATGTAAAATACCATTGTTATCGGTTTTTTCTGTGGCATTGTTATACAACGTTCCACCATTAGCCGTTACCGTTGCAGAATATTTAACTTGAGTAAACGCAACGTTTTTAACAGTACCTGACAACGCATGACCAAATATTGGCGAACCAAAATATGCAACTTCTATATCATACACGGTATGACCTAAACCATCGAACGTACCAACGAAGATACCTGCATACCTAATGGTAAGATTTGATTTACCCTCGACTTCTTCAGTATAGATTTCACCAGTAGTTGTATCTAACCACCAAGTACCATTTATGCCAAGGTTCATAGTTGCAAGTTCGGTTTTATATACTTGACCGCCGAAGTCAATGTCGTTACCTAAAACAATTAAACCGTCGTATATGTTGTTGTATTTACCATCACTATTCAATTCGGTGTAAGAAGTACCACGGTTCCAATATTTAGGACGGATATATTTTGCCCAGTTTTGGAATTCATCTGCAGTGGTTAAAACCTTATCAGCAACAACTAATTGTTTGGTAAAAGTGTACGAAGTAGTAGTAGTTTCGATA
>CAJGCK010000040.1 GCA_904501795.1 uncultured Clostridia bacterium | reverse complement strand
GCAAATCCCGTTATAGGCACTATTGAACCGCCACCCGCATACTTGCCTATTCTGTCATATACGCCGAGTCCAGTTAACAACGCGCCTAAAAAAATTAGTATCATAGAGACGTATCCAGCTAATTCATCACCTTTTAGAGCAAAAACGTATTCTAGTAAAAATCTAAATGACTGTCCTATGCAACATATCACACCACCAACCCAAAATGCGCGAATAAGCGACCTAAACTCTTTTGTTTTTGGCGCAATTAAACTAACGTATTTTAGATAATTTTTATTTTCAAAATATTTAGTAGACTTCATTTTTTGTAATCCTTTTTTATAAATTTTGTTGTTAGCGTTTCTCTCTCGTCAAGGTTTGTCAAATAGGTTTGTTTTTTTATAAACTGTTTCATACAATTAATTTTTTACAAAAAGGAAAAAATATATACAAAAAACAAAATTTTAATATTTGAAAATAAAAAGAAGCCTCTATTTTTGAGACTTCTTATAAATATAAAATATTTGATCTAAATTAAATTATTTTCTATTAAACTGCTTGCAAAATTCTATAATTTCATTTTCAGAGCAAAGCCCTGAAACAGCGTCTTTTTCACTTAAAGAAACAACCGCGCAAGACGATGCAAATTCCAAAATTTGTTTATCGTTGAAATCTTTATAAATACCGATAAGTGCGCCCGCACAAAAAGCGTCGCCAGCACCAGTAGTCCCTTTGATATAACCTTTTGGAAGGTCGAACGAAGGCACTTCAACGTAACCGTTATTAGATAAACAAGCGCCAAAATCTGGCATGTGAATTATAACTCTTTCTTTAACGCCTAACTTTTTAATTTCTTCAGCAATTTTCTTTATGTTATCTTTACTTGGTTTAATTCCAACAAGCGCGCCTGCTTCTATTTCGTTAATAATAATATTATCGGTGTATTTTAGACATGGAATAACAATTTTATATCTATCCGAATTTTCACTTACTAAATCAATAGACGTTTTAATTCCCAACTCTTGCGCTTTTTTAAGAATTTTTTCTCCGTCGCCATTATCAA
Organism: uncultured Clostridia bacterium; assembly: GCA_904501795.1. Classification (GTDB taxonomy): domain Bacteria; phylum Bacillota; class Clostridia; order Christensenellales; family Borkfalkiaceae; genus UBA1259. The sequence goes on along the minus strand of CAJGCK010000040.1, from coordinate 9,526 downwards.
CCTTGTCTAAAAGTAAAAAATAACCTAAATGTAGCATTTTTGCCGAAATACTTTCAAAATCAATATCGTTATAGCCAAATTTAGCCGATGCGCCTGCATACGTGAAGAAAGTACGTTCGCCACCGTCAATGCTCATAACGGCGGTAAAACTTGTTTTATCGGTTGAATCAATAACGACGTTATCAACGTTAACACCCTTATTGTTTAGATTTTCTTTAACAAACTCACCTTCAAAATCTGCGCCGATTTTTCCCATAGCGTAAACGTTAATTTCAGGTGAAATCACTTTTAAATCTATACTTACGTTAGGAACACAACCGCCAACCGCTAATTCCGTACTTTTAATTTGAGTTAATTCGCCAGCGTTTGGGTAGCGATCAATTTGGTTGATATTATCTACTAAAATTGTTCCTGCAATTAAAATTCCGTTTCTATCCATTATACGATTATCTCTTTCCCATTTATTTCTTCTATCATTTTTATAACGTCTTTAAGTGATGCGCCATCTTTAAGTTCATTATAGACGTCTTTTATTACTGAAACGTATTTTCCCGTATAATCCGAATAAGTTTCAAGTGTTTTTTCAACGCCGTTTATTTTAACAAAATTGCTTACTTCCGCACTACTTTCGTCACCATCGGGATTAAATAAAAGTCCACCGGCAATACCTATGCATAAGTATAGCGCGTTAACACCGTGTTTTTCGCATAATTTAAGCGCGCCTATTAGTCTATCCGAACTGCTTAACTTACGTTTTGTATCTTTACCAACCCTAGCAACAGTATCAGCAAGCGCGGTGTTTTGGAAGCGATATAATAAATTGTCGGCATGCATTACAAGTCCTTCTATTTCTACACCGTTCTCTTTACTAATTGCGAGCGCAGATGACATTAATGCTCTTAACGCAACAAATTTAACGTCATAATCAGCAACAGTTTCGTAAATAAATTCGTAATCACGCAAAAATCCCATATAAGCGCATAGAGCATGGCTCATATTATGCATAAACAATTTGCGTTGAATAAACAAATTAAAGGGCGAGAAAGGATATAAATTAGTAACGTTTTTATCAATTCCACCCTTAAAAGCGTTTTTATCAACGGGTAAAACGTTGTAAGGCTCTACGTAAACACGTAGCGGGTTGCCTTGTTTTTTCTCTTCAGTCATTACGGGGACCATTCTACCTATACTTGCTTCAATAAACCCAACTTTATTATCAATATAGTCGCTTAGTTCTGGGAGTTCGGCTTTAATTAGTCCTTTTAAGAACTCGTCAGCACCGATTAAATTTTCACAAATAATTATATCAAGAGTACGTCCACCGTTTTCATAACGTTTTTTTATACCAAGCGCAATAGGTTTGGCAATAAATTTTAAAACGTTAACGCCTATTGCGGTCGCCATCATATCGCATGAAGCAATTTCATTAGAAACAAGCTCTACGTCTTTACCGTCTATGCCGTAAACGTTTTGTACAATCAACTCTTTATTCTCTTCACTAGTTACTACGTTAACGGGATAAGATTTATCTTGATTTAATCTAGAAATAACTTCTTGATTAATATCTATAAAACCCACTTTATATCCTGCGTTTGAAAAAGTTTGACCTATAAAGCCACGCCCGATATTCCCTGCACCGTACATAATAAATTTTTTCATATACTCACCTAAAATAAAAGATTTGTTTTGTTTTATTATTTTAACAAATTTAAATAAAATTTGCAATAATATACAAGTATTTACTAAATACTTTTTAATTTTCGTTTTGTTTTTTGTTTATTTTACGCCAATTATAAAATCCGTAACTATCATTTATTAAAAAGACAACGAAACATATAATCATAGGCACGTATTCTACGTTGTTTATGCTTACTAGCACCCATAAAACAATAAGTACAACGTCATTTGCGCCATATGCTAAACCATAATACGGCGAGCGCATAAACGTTAGAATTGAAGCAACAAAACTTGTTGTTATTGAAATAGTGCTGATTATTAAATTTTGTGTATTGAAATGTTTAAGTATAAAATAAAATATTGCGGTAACTATTATTGAAGAGATCGTTAAAAAAATAATGTTTTTCTTGGTTAGTTTTTTTATTTTAACTTCGTTTGCGCTTCGTTTTGAAGGATTTTTAAACCAAACGATTGCGCTTGCAATAGCGGAAGGCGTGCTCATAAAAAGATATGTTATTAGTTCACCATAATATCTATTTTGATAAGATATAAAAGAGTAAAATAAAGAAAAAAACATAACGATAATTTGCCCTATCGGGTCACCTTTTGCTATAAAAATTAAACCTACCACACCAAACAAGGTTGCAATTAGCGTTAAAATATTTTTTTCAGGCAAGCATAAAAAACATACGGTAACGATTACTATCGAAGAAATTAATAGTATCCATTCGAATTTTGTTAAAGTTTTAAGTGGATTTTGATACTTTATCATATTTTATCTTAAAAAAAGCACCAAACTCATCTTCTAAGACCTAACGATGAGTTGTAGTGCTTCATTACCCGGTGGCAATTTTTTATTAATTATATCAATTTATATTTATAATGTCAAACCAAAACTGATACTATAACAGCAATTAATGACAAAAATATTGCGACGTATTCTAAGCGGTTAATTTTTTCTTTAAATATCAATAATGAAATTAATAAGTTTAAAATTATTGCTATTGAAGAAGATAATATACTATATAACGTTATACTCATCATCGTTAATAAGACAACTAGCACAACGGACCCTACGTTAGATAACAAAGTTTTTAAAAATATGCTTGCGTAATATATTGCATTAAAACTTTTAATATTTTCTATTGTTTTTTTCTGTTTTTTATTAAAGAAGCGATAACAATTAAACCCATTATCACAAATAAGTTCATATTTGTTAAAATAAACATTGACTTTTCATCAGTAACTAATGCGCTCATTCCAAACAATTTGCTAATTATTGAAGATAATCCACTGTTGAAAAATACTAACACGCACAATAAAAAACCAATTTTTGACGACCTATTGTCTTCTTTAATCTTTGAAATTGAAGGAAGTAATACTGCAATAAAAAGTAATATAACGCCGATTATTTTACCTAAAACAAATTGCTCTTGTAAAAACACGTAGCCAAATATAGATGGAACAATTACACCACCCGCAGTAGCAAATAAAGCAAAAATTGAGAGAGAAACGTACTTTAACGCAATTATACTTGATAATGAAATCATTACCGCTAATGTATATGCTAATGAATAGTAAAACGTAGGTAAATTAAAATTTAGCTTAAAGCCATTCAATACAAATAAAAATAAAATAGCAAAAATTGAAGAAAGGAACATGTTTGATACGTTAAATGCAAAACTTGAACATTTCTTTTTTAACACAAGTCGCTTATTTATTATTCTGTCAACACAACTAGATGTAATAATTAATGAAAATAGTAGTACTAGCAAAAGATCACCTAAAAACATATTTTAAATAAATTTTATACCTTAACTATTTACAAAACAAGACAAAAATGATAAAATATTGAGACAATATTTAAGGTAAAATATATGAAGTACATTGAAAACGAATTTCAAATAATTACTAACAATCTTAATTGTCCCTATCACGTCAACAGTGAACTAGAATTTATTATTGCAACAAAAGGAAAAATTAACGTTTTTCACGAAGGATTTTGTGAGACCATATTTGTTGGAGAAGCGAGCCTTATTTTACCATTTCACCCACATAGTTTTTCTGTGGATGAAAATTCAGAAGGCAAAGTTATTATGTTTAACTACTCGGTTGCTGAAAAGTTATGCTCAAAATTTGCTCCCTTTTCTTTTGCTAAATACAATTTTAAACTAGATAAAATAACGTTTGATTATCTTAATAAACTTCTAGTTGACGTTATGGAAAATAATAGTGAATTAATTGTAGAAAATTTATTGTACACCTTATTTCATGCTTTCCTAAGCGAAAATATAGCACAATCAATTTCGTCAACTCACGCCGAAGTTTTTTCTAAGGCCATGAGATACATTTATTTAAATTTAGATAACGATCTTTCTATTGGCACTATTTCAAAAAAAATCGGTATATCGCCACTTTCGTTAAGAAAGATTTTTTCAAAATATATCGGCGTCAAAATAGGCGATTTTATTAATAACGTTAAGGTACAAAAAAGTATCTCACTCCTAAAATCAACTGACCTTTCTATTACTGAAATTGCATTTCTTTGTGGTTTTGGCTCTCTTCGTTCGTTTAATAGAATTTTTTATTCAAAAATAAATAATACCCCTTCGGATTTTAGAAAAAATTAATATTTGTCTTAAATTTAGTTGCTTTTTGTCTTGAAAAGCAACTTTTTTTATTTTAATATAAATGAAAAACAAGTTAATATGGAGATGTATAAATGGATAATAGTAGATTTTTTGGTTTACACTTTGATTTTCACGCTGGTAACGATTATGAAATCGGTGCAAATACAACCATTGAAGGAATTGAAAACTTTTTATTAAAAGCAAAACCAAATTTTATTCAGTGCGATTGTAAAGGGCACGGTGGGTTAGCTTGTTTTCCAACTAAAGTAGGTACTCCCGCTAAAAAACTCGTTAAAGATAACCTACGCGTTTGGGCGGATGCTTGTAAAAAACACAATATTCCCCTATACGTTCATTATTCAGGTGTTGCAGATAAATCTTACGTTAAAAATCATCCTAACGAAGCGCAAGTAAACGAAGACGGAAGTGTTGGCGATAGAATGTCTTTATTTGGCAACTATTGTGAAACCTTACTTGTTCCACAGTTAAAAGAACTTATTGATGAATACAATATTGCTGGCGTATGGGTTGACGGAGACTGTTGGGCTGTTAGAAGAGATTATTCTGATCTAGCAAAGCCATATTTACACGAAAACATAACAAAAGAAGAACACGATCAAATTATGCGTCAAGCATTTTTCGACTACGTTAAAAAATATACGGACGAACTGCATGCATATAACCCAAATTTTAAGGTAATTAGCAACTGGCTATATTCTTCATACGTTCCTGGCAAGCCCGAAATTAACGTTGACTATATTTCAGGCGATATTCTCCCCAACGACAGCACGCACAACGCAAGATACGAAGCAAGATGCGTTGCTAACAGGGGTATTACTTGGGACTTGATGTCTTGGTCGTTTGAAAAAACCCATTTTGTTGACAAATCTTCCGTTCAATTAATGCAGGAAGCTGCGGTTATAATGAGTCTTGGCGGTGGTTTCCAAATTTATTTCCCACAACTTAAAGATGGTAGCGCAAGGGTTGTTAACACCGATTATTTGATTTCTTTGAGTGATTTTGTTAAGGATAGATTTATTTTATATAGAAAACCATCAATCGCTCAAGTCGGTGTATTTTATTCAGAAAATTCATATTATAAAAAAGCAAACGTATTTAATGCGGCTGGCGCAACTGTGCCTGTAATGGGGATACTTCACGGTATATTAGACGCGCAATTTACTGCAAACGTAATTATGGAGTTTGAGAAAGATAATTTTGCTAAATACCCCGTTTTAGCCGTTCCTGAATGGGAAGATATTACTGATGAAATGCAAAACAACCTTATTAACTACGCTAAAAACGGTGGTAAATTGGTTGTGTGTGGCATAAAAAACACGCAAGATTTCGCAAGTAAACTTTCAGTTAAAACAGGCGGTATTATTAATAACAACAGAATTTTCTTGAAAGATAACACCGATAAGTTCACCGCTATTAATAATTGGGTTGAAGGCGAAATCGCTAGTTTTGTTGATTTGCTTGATGGTTCGGGCGGTTTATACGATTTGTGCGACAACAAACATAAAATTGCTCCTTCTTATAAAACCGTTTGCACTCAAAAAGGTAGTGTTACCTTTATACCCTTTGACTTAGGTCCGCTTTATTATTCATATAGGTCTTTCCAACTAGTTAATTTTATAAGCGAAGTAGTTTCATCATTAATAACGCCTTTAGTGACCTTGAATAAACGTAATATAGACGTTACCATTCAAGATGGTGGTGATTTTGTCTATTTGAACGTAATCAATATGAATCAGGGCAGGCATTCGTTAGGCGTATTAGTTTACGACGATATACCCGTAATTAACGACGTTGAGATCACAATTAATAAGCCATGTAAAAAAGTAATTAGCCCACTTAATGAAGAATTTACCGTTAAAACGGATAATAAAAAAACTGTTATATCCATAAAAAAACTAGACATTCACAGTATTTTCGAGTTAACTTTTTAATCATAAATCATACAACGTCAAAAGCCACCGTTTTAAGCGGTGGCTTTTATTATTTGATTAATTTAATTTCATATAAATCATCGTAAAATATTTTTTCGCTAGAAACAATAAAATATCTACACACGTCACATCTTTTTTCAACCACGCCGTTAAATTCAACGTAAAACCCGTCTTTATAGTGCTTTAGTTTAACAGTATCGCCCTTGTTAATTCTAACAAGCGTATTTTGTATTTCGCACGCTAAGTCTTCACAAACTTCTTTCTTGCTTTGGGAAAAATGAAGAAGCTCTTTTTCTCTTAGCGCTTCTTTAAGACCTTTAAGCGCGTCGAACGGGGCGAATTGTTTGGCCCTATCCTGTCTATTCACCGTTGTGTCCCCCTATCAAACCGTTTCTTATCTTTGCCGTTGCGCCTGCTTGAAGATCTGCGCCACGCAACATGGAATTTTTGCCAAATCTTTCTTTAAGCAAGACCACTTCGTTTTCTACCCTTTTTAATTTAGAAACTTCGCTTGTTTTAGTAAATAAATCGTACTTTTCATACTTTTCGTCTAATAAATCGTTAAAATCTATCCCTAACCTACGTATTAGTTCGCCTTTTATAACGTTTTCATCAAACGCTTTTATTATCGGCAAATACATTATCGAAGATAAATTAGTGTTTTGTAATAGTTTTACGTGCACTTTGGTAGGTGGTATTTGATTATCGGAATACCCTATAAAAAAATTAACGCTACTAGTTACCAACTTTTGTCTTATCAGTTCATACGCCCCGTCTCTAACCATCTCGCCTAATACGATTCGAGCTTTATCAAAAGTATAATCTTCAAAAAGTATTTGTGAAGACGATATTGATTTACTTTTAGATTTGTAGTTTTTTATATCTTTTATCGTACAAGTTTCTATACCGTTAGCGTGGTCGATTAATAACTCGGCATTTATACCGAATTCTTTATACAACAAACGCTCTGGATAACGGGTTATCTCATACAAATCGCTAATGCCCATTTTTGCAAGCCTTTTTGCCGTACCGAAAGATATTTGCCAAAAATCTGTTATAGGTTTATGATGCCAAAGCGTTTTTTTAAACAATTCTTCATCTAAAAAACCTATGCGTTCTGTAGTTTTTTTTGCCGTAATATCTAGCGCAATTTTTGACAAAAACAAGTTCGTACCTATGCCCACGGTAGAAGGAACGCCTAGAGAAGACCAAATCTCGTTCATTAGTTTTTTTGCAAACTCAAATTTAGTAGTTTTATATAGTTTTACGTAATCCGTAACGTCTAAAAAACATTCGTCTATAGAATACACGTGTATATCGTTTTTATCAACGTATTTTAAGTATATAGCGTATATTTCGCTTGCATATTCTATATACTTTCTCATTCTCGGTTTAGCACAAATATATTCTAAACCTTCGGGAATTTGAAACAATCTACACCTATTAGGCACTCCATCTTCTTTAAGTTTCGGTGTGACAGCCAAACAAATTGCGCCTTTTCCCCTAGTTTCATCTACCACAACAAGCCTTGTCTCAAAGGGATTAAGTCCACGCTCCGCACACTCTACCGAAGCAAAAAAAGACTTCATATCTATGCAAAAATAAGTCTTATCTGTATTTGGCACAAATAAAAACACCCCCGAACGTTTGTTTAGTTTTATTATACCAAACAAATGTTCGCGGGTCAAACGTTTTTACTATAGTAATCTATGTTATTTACTGTAAAAATTTGGGTTATTTCTTATGATTTTTCTATTATGTCTAACATATTTTCCAGATAATCACCAGTAAACAACTCGATTTTTCCGTCATCGCACAATTTTGCTAATTCAGTATCAATAGGTATTTTAGAAACGTTAGAAATATTAAACGATTTAGCGACGTTTTCTATTTTACTATCACCAAACAAATTGATTTTTTTGCCACAATCGGGGCAAGAAAAATAAGAAAAGTTTTCTACGATACCAAGAATAGGTATATTCATCATGTTTGCCATTTTAACCGCTTTCCCTACTATCATAGAAACTAATTCTTGCGGAGAAGTAACAATAACTATGCCAGATATCGGCAACGATTGAAAGACAGTTAGCGGAACGTCGCCCGTTCCGGGAGGCATATCAACAAACATATAATCAACGTCTTGCCAAACAACGTCCGTCCAAAATTGTTTAACTGCGCCGGCAATAACTGGGCCACGCCAAACAACAGGGTCTGTATCATTTTCCATAAGCAAATTAATACTCATAATTTGAACGCCGGAAGCACTTTTTCTTGGGACTATTAAGTTTTCGTTAAAACAAGTGGCTTTTTTAGTTATACCGAACATTTTAGGGATAGAAGGGCCTGTTATATCAGCGTCTAAAATAGCGGTAGAATGACCATTTCGCTGAAACAACGTTGCAAGTAGTCCCGTAACAAGCGATTTACCTACGCCACCTTTACCACTAACAACACCTATAACCTTTTTAACTTTACTTAATTCGTTTAATTTTTCGATGGGAATTTTTCTTTCCGAACAATTTTCCTTGCACGTTGAACAGTCGTGCGTACAATTTTCGCTCATAAATTATCTCCTTTTACCTTAATTATATTTACTCTATTAATTTCTACTTTAATATCTTTATTAGAACATACGGACAAAACTAACGGCTTGTCGTTTATATAGTCTATTATCTTATTTGAAAAATATCCTTCGTTTAGCGACAATTTATAAATAGCCTCGCTTTTCGTCCAAACGTTTGTTAAAAAAATCGCCTCGTTCCCAATCTTTTTCTCTTTTAAAAATTGTTTTAGTCTAGAAATATAGTTTTTACTCTTAATTATTTTATTCGATGCAAACTCTATATCTACACCAACGGGATTAGCTGAAAGCGCAACTACTACTGAGTTTTCAGTATGTGATAAAGAAAAAAATATTTCGTTTGATTTTATATACCACTTGCCATTATCACAAGTTAATAAATCGACGTTAATATTTGGATAGTAATTATTAAGGATTCTTTCAAGCAGTAACCAAACTACTAAACTTTGTTTTTGCCTTTTTTTATCATTAATACTTTCTAAATAACTTTTTCTTTCCCTATTTTTAACGTCACTAATAGAAAAATTAAATTGATTATCAAATTTATAATAAAAAACTTTTACCATTTATTTTATTATAGCAAATAATTAAAAAAAATACAACGTTAAACGTGTTTATGCCAAAAAAATTACTATATTAAAAACACTTGAAAAATAATTTAGATTGTGATATAATAAAAAAAAAGG
>CAJGCK010000039.1 GCA_904501795.1 uncultured Clostridia bacterium | reverse complement strand
ATCCTTTTTTTAAACGAGCAAAATTATGTTTTCTACGTTCCGCAAAAAAGTCTATTTTAGTTAATTGAACACAACCTATCGAAGCCTGCATATCGGTTGCTTTTAAGTTATAACCGAAATGCGAATAAACGTATTTATGATCGTATCCTAAGGGTAGTTCGCCGTATTGCCTATCAAAACGGTGGTTACAAACGTTGTCTTTTCCGCTTGGACAAACGCAGTCTCTTCCCCAGTCGCGAATAGAACGAATAATTTTGTTTAATAATGGGTTGTTGGTATATACCGCACCACCTTCACCCATCGTGATATGGTGGGGTGGATAAAAGCTAGAAGTACCAATATCGCCTATCGTACCCGTGTATTTAATTTCACCGTTAATTTCGTATTTAGATCCCAAAGCATCACAGTTGTCTTCAACAAGCCATAACCCGTTTTTATCGCAAAACTCTTTAACAGTAGTTAAATCGAAGGGGTTGCCAAGGGTGTGTGCTATCATAACCGCTTTGGTTTTTTCGGTTAAAGCCTTTTCAAGCATTTCAACGTTTATATTATAAGTTGGTAGTGAAATATCAACGAAAACGGGCACTGCGCCGTATTGAATTATAGGCGTTACCGTAGTTGGAAAACCACACGCAACGGTTATAACTTCATCGCCACGCTTAATGGCTCTTTCTTTAAGTAAAGGCGAAGTTAAAGCCATGAAGGCTAATAAATTTGCGCTTGAGCCACTGTTTACTAACGAACAATATTTAACCTTTAGCATGTTTGCAAAATCTTTTTCAAACTTTTCGGTAAATCTTCCAGAAGTTAACCAAAACTCCAAAGAACTGTCTACCAAATTCACCATTTCTTCCGCACCGTAAAAACGTGATGCATAAGATATTCTATCCCCTTCTTTATACGCGGGTTTAACGTGATAGTTGAAGTAGTATTCTTTTACTTTCTCTAATATCTCTTGTTTGTCTTTTTCTTGTTTAAGTTTATCCATGCTAATCTCCGAAATATTACTTTTAACGACAAGAAGACAAGGTTCCAGCCTTGTCTTTGTAATTTTAATTTTTCAAAAATAAATTTTCGTATTCGTCTATTTGTTTATCCATAACCGAAACGACGTCTTTATTCTCTAAATAAGCTTTAGACCACTCTATCGTTTTCTCTACTGCTTTTTCAACGTTCCAAACGGGATACACTTTAAAATCGCGTTTTATCTTTGAGTTATCTAAAGTCAATAAACCTGCTTCGTGCGGAGCACCAACTATTTCGTTAACGGTGTACTCTGCACCGCCACCCCACAACAAACAAAACGTTTTTACAAGTTCGCCCGTTCTAACGCAGTCTTTCATATCCGGACCTACGTTATAACAACCCGTTTTGCTTTGGTTTTCGTACTGTTCTTTCGCTATATGCAAATAGGCGAACAACGGCTCTAAAACATGTTGATAAGGTCTAACGGAAAAGGGGTTTCTTACTAAAATTTTTCTTTTCTCCGCAACCGCTCTAACACAGTCGGGGATTATTCGGTTGTTAGAAAAATCTCCGCCACCGATAACGTTACCCGCACGGACTACCGAAACGCTAATGCCTAAACTTTCTAAAAACGATTTTTTGTAAGAATAAGTTAAAACGTCCGAACAAGATTTACTATTAGAGTACGGGTCGTAACCACACAAGTATTCGTCTTCTCTATACCCCTCTTCTTTCTCAACGTTTTTATACACTTTATCAGTAGTAACGTTTATAACGCTTTTAACCGAATTTGTTAATCGAACGCATTCAAGCAAATTTACCGTGCCCATAACGTTGGTTTGATAGGTGTATACGGGCTTCTCATACCCCTCAAGCACTAATGGTTGCGCTGAAAGATGAAATACTATTTCAGGCTTAAAGTCAAAAAAAACTTTCTTTAAGTTTTCTAAGTCACTTATATCGCCGATATTAGATGAACATATCTTTTCGCCGTTAATTAAATTGAAAAGTGCGGGCGTTGTATTGGGCTGTAATGCATAACCACAAATTTTCGCGCCAAACGATGACAAAATTTTGATTAGCCAACTACCCTTAAAACCAGTATGCCCCGTAACTAACACTCGCTTGTTTTTGTAAAAATCTCTCATTTAATTACCACTTTTTCCAAGGCGCCTTGCCGTCTATTAATAATTGTTCTAACTTTAATTTATCACGTTGGGTATCCATACATTGCCAAAACCCGTCGTGTCTATAACTCATTAATTGACCTTCTTTTGCAAGTTTTTCTAACGGCTCTTTTTCGAAAACGGTTTTATCGCCTTCTATGTAATCGATAACCTGTGGCTCAAGTATCATATATCCGCCGTTTATAACCGACCCGTCTTCATTATTCTTTTCTCTAAAAGAATTAACTCTGCCGTTTTTATCAATCTCCATAACGCCAAAGCGTTGATCAACGCTTATCGCGCATATAGTCGCTAATTTCTTGTGTTTTTTGTGAAATTCCAACTCTTTTTTAAGGTCAATATCGCAAACTCCGTCGCCGTAGGTTAAGAAAAACGACTCGTCCCCCACCACGTCTTTAATTCGCTTAATTCTTCCACCCGTCATGGTGTTCAAGCCCGTATCTACAACGGTTACTTTCCACGGTTCAACGCTACTAGATATAAACTCTTTCTTTTCACCTTGAGTGAAATCAAAAGTAATGTCGCCGTGGTGAAGATAATAGTTCGCAAAATATTCCTTTATAACTTGTTGTTTATATCCCGCGCAAATAACGAATTCGTTAAACCCGTAATGCGAGTATTCTTTCATTATATGCCACAAAATCGGTTGTCCACCGATTTCTATCATGGGCTTGGGTTTAAATTGACTTTCTTCAGTTATACGAGTTCCAAAACCACCGGCAAGAATAACTACTTTCATAAAAACTCCTTATCATATGCAAATTGGCAAAGTTTAGCCAAAATAATTTTTTCTATATACTTAATTATTTTACTATACTTTAACAACAGTGTCAATAATAAAATAAATATATATTAGTTATTAACTAATATTTATCACGTATGTAACGACTAACGACTTAATATTTTTTCCAAGTATTAGGCAAAAACAACAATATCATCGGGAATATTTCTAGACGACCAGCAAGCATTACAAGTGATAGCCATAGTTTAGAAAATGCCGAATACCCACCGTAGTTACATGCAGGGCCAACAAGATCGAACCCAGGCCCAACGTTGCCTATACAAGCAAGTGTTGCAGAAAAGTTTGAAAAAAGGTTGCCAAACGCGTCCAACGACAATATTATAACGGTTGCAAGCACAAGTAAAAGCCAAGCAATAAAAAACGTTTTAACGTTGCTTACGGTATTGTTTGCAAGCGGTTGATTGTCTAATTTAACCGTTTCAATAAGTCTTGGGTGCAACTGTTTTTTAACGTCAATAAAAGTTGATTTAATTAAAATTACGAAACGTGAAACTTTTATTCCGCCACCCGTTGAGCCTGCGCTTGCGCCTAGTATCGTTAAAAACACAAGTATCGACTTAGACAAGGTAGTAAAAGTCAAATCGTAATTAGTTGACGTTAGTCCTGTTGTTGATATTATAGACGTTACTTGGAAAAAAGAATCTTTTAACGCAACACCAAAATTGTCGTATAAAGTTAGTGCACTAAAGAATACGTCTAACGTAATTGTCAACGTTGCTATTGCAACGATTATTAAGTACACTCTCAATTCTTCGTTCTTAAACGCCTTCCCTATTTGTCTTAACGTAATCAAATAATAAACGTTAAAATTTATACCAAAAAGGAACATGAATACCGCCATAATCATTTGCGAAGCAACGCTATAAGAAGCAACACCGTCGTTCTTTATAGAAAATCCACCGGTACCCGCAGTCGAAAAGGAAAACACAACGCTATCGTAAAAGGACATACCGCTTAGCAATAACGCTATAATTTCCATAAGCGTCATAACGAAATATATGGTATACAGTATTCGAGCTGTATAAGATATCTTGCTTACTAACTTGCTAACCGAAGGACCAGGAGATTCGGCTCTAAAAACGTGCATAACCCCCTCGTTATAGCCTGGTAGTATCGCAAGAACGAACACTAATACGCCCATTCCTCCTATCCAGTGGGTAAACATACGCCAAAAACTCATTCCCTTAGACAAAAACTCAACGTCACTTAAAATACTAGCACCCGTAGTTGTAAAGCCAGAGACGGATTCAAAAAACGCATCGAAAAAATTAGGGATATAGCCAGCAATCATATACGGCGTACAACCTACAGCGGATATAACTATCCACGTTAACGCAACGATAACAAACCCTTCTCTTGCACGTATGTTTTTTCTATCAGGTTTAATAATCGAAAAAATAAAGCCCACTATCGCTAAAAAAGCCATTGGCACAACAAAAGATACCCATTCGTTTTCCTGATATATAAAACCAACGAGTAGTGGAAACGCCAACAGTAGCGCGCAGATTAACATCGTTTTACCGATTATGTTGAGTACGATTTTATAGTTCATAGTTAATTTAACGTTTCATTTAGCTGTGTTAGTAGTTGCATTGAAGTAACGACTAAAACTTTATCCCCTTCTTTTACCGAACTATCACCACTTGGTAATATAAACTCACCGTCTCTTATAATTCCACCTATGAGTACGTTTCGTTTAAGCGGTAAATCTTTTAAACATGCGTTAAGGTACGGAAAACTTTCATCAACGTTAAATTCTAAAACTTCTACTTCGTTATGAATTTTATAAAACGAATTTATCCCCGCACCAACGCCACGCTTGTGTGAACGAACAAATTTTATTATGGTATTTGCTATAACGTCTCTCGGGCACAAAACGGTGTCTAACCCTAATTTGTTAGCCATGTCTAACATAGAGTGCCTATCAACGCTAGTGATTACTTTTGATAAGTTTTGTTGCTTTGCGTATAAAGAGATTATAACGTTTTCTTCATCAATTCCCGTCAAACTTACGCATACATCAGCCTTGTCGAAATCTTCTTCGGTTAAAATAGTCTTATCCGCGCCGTCACCGTTTAAAATAGTGGCGCTTTTTAAATTCGCAGAAAGTTCTTTGCATCTATTAGCGTCATGCTCTAGAATTTTAACAAAAGATTTTTAGGCTTCAAGTTGTTTTGCAAGATAATAAGCAATCTTGCCTCCACCGATAATAAAAACCGATTTCGCCTTTGGTTTAAAGATGTTTAACTTTTTAGTAAACTGCGCTATAGCGTTTTCAGTTGCAAATATGTGGATAACGTCGCCTTTTTCTATCACAAAATCACCACGCGGGATAAACGCCTTTTCTTCTCGTTTAACAACGGCAAACAAAACTTTGCACTGGTATTCTTTGATGATGTTCATAACCGACATACCTATTATAGGGTTATTATCGGCGACGTCAAACTCTACCATTCGAACGTTGGTATTTGTAAATTCTTCTACCGATTTTGCCGACGGGAAACGCAAAATTTGATTAATCTCTTTTGCCGTTTGATACTCTGGATTAAACGCTAAATCGAGCCCTAAGTCGCCTTTAATATTTTCAATCTCGCTAAAATACTCGGGGTCACGAACACGCGCAATCGTGCTCTTTGCACCAAGTTTTTTTGCCAAAATACAAGAAATGATATTAAGTTCATCCTTAGAAGTACAACTAATAAAGAAGTCCGCAGTATCCACGTTTGCACTTAACAATACCTCTCTATCACTTGCAGAGCCTACGACCCCTTTAACGTCGTAAACGTTTACAATAGATTCAACACAAGGCTCGTTGCTGTCTATTGCTACTAATTCATGGTTTTCTCTAGAAAAGTTTTCTACTATAGTAGCGCCTACTTTTCCAAGGCCTACGATAACTATTTTCATATTAACTATTATAATACTTTTTAGAAATTAAAGTCAAGCAAAATGATATTTTTAGGATTTTAACATCATTTTTTAATTAAACGAGTTTTTTTGCATATACTCTTTATAATGAAAGTAAACAAAAAAATTAATAACAAAGTTATTAAAATATTATCGGTAGTTATAACGATATACTGGGTTGTGTTCGGTGCGTTTTTCCTTTTTAACGGCGTCGAAAAATTGTTTTATCCCTTACGATACAAAACGGAAATCTTATCCAAAACCGAGTATTACGACTTGGATAAATCGCTAGTTTTTTCGCTTGTTAAAGCAGAAAGCAATTTTAATTCCAAGGCGGTTAGCAAAAAGGGCGCAAAAGGACTTATGCAAATCACCGATAAAACCGCCGAATACGTTGCTAGCCTATTAGAAGCTACAAATTACGACATTTTCGACGTGGAAACTAACCTTAATTTCGGGTGCTTTTATTTGAAATATTTGATTGAAAAATTTAATGATGAAGATCTTGCCGTTGTCGCCTACAACGCGGGCGAAGGAAACGTTAGGCTTTGGCTTAATACGGAAAAATATTCTAACGATAAAAAAACCTTAAAAGATATACCCTATTCAGAGACAAAAGAATACTATAATAAAATTAAAAATTTGAGAAAAAAATATAAAAAATTGTACTTTCATATTCTTGACAAATAAAATTTTTTCAAGTAAGATATATAGGCTACGTGAGGGTGGCGGAATTGGCAGACGCGTACGTTTGAGGGGCGTATGGTTATCCGTGTGGGTTCAAGTCCCATCCTTCACACCATGAATAGTCTTGACAGTATTTGTTAAGACTATTTTTTATATTAATTAATCAACGTGATGGGACTTGAATGGGGAGAAAATTACCTTAGGTAATTTGTGCGTAGCACCAAACAGTAGCCACCTACTGTTTGTCGGAGAAGGTCGCACAGGCGAAAGTCCCATCCTTCACACCAAAATAGACCTACGATAGTAGGTCTTTTTATTTTTTATTGATGGGACTTGAATGGGGAGAAAATTACCATAAGGTAATTTTTGCGTAGCAATAAATAAGAAAGCGTGGAATTTTTCCACGCTTTTTGTTATTTTATAACGCCTTTTCTTATTATAACGTTTGCATAAATTTTTTCTTCACCTGTTGCTATAACTGCATAAGCCTTTCTTGCCCTTTCGTAAAAAGCTTGACGTTCTATTTGGGATATTCTTGCATTTTTATCGCGTTTATTCGCTATCTTTTCGTAATTTTTCCAAATTTCAGGAGTGGGATCGCCTGCGGTAGTCTCTATATACATCATATTCGATGGAGAATAAGTGTCTAACGGAATAAGTTTTAATACGCTATCCAAGACTTTTTCAACACTCTGTCCGTCTAAACGAACGAGCACTTTTTGCTATAGAAGCACTTGGAAAATTTGCATCGGCAATAACCATTTCGTCACCGTGTCCCATTTCGCACAAGACTTTTAGTAGTTCTGGACTAACGTTTTTTGGTATACCTTTTAACATAGTATTTCTCCTTTTGATTAGTCTTTTATTAATTTGAATAATTTAGCAATTTCCATTACGAGAACAGGCACTAAGGCTAAACCTAAGCCTATCAAGTAACTTGAATAAGATAAAATTTGCAAACCGAATATTTCTCGAATAACGGGCGTAAACATAACGAACGCAACTAATACTGTTGATAAAATACAAGCACCTGTTAACTTTAAATTGTTAAACACGCCGATAACGAAAATCGACCTATGCGAGCGCATATTAAACGAGTGGAATACTTGCGAAAGAGCAATAACCATAAACGCAAGCGTTTGACCGTAACTTTCGGCAACCTTTTCGGTACAACCAACGGGCGCGCTTGCTCTACCGATTAAGAATGCGCCAAGCGCTAATCCACCGAACATTAAACCTTGAAGCGCCACTCTAACACCCAGCCCCCTAGCAAAAATACTTTCATTTTTGGGTTTGGGTTTTTGTTTCATAACGTCGGGGTCTATTTTTTCCATACCTAAAGCGATTGCAGGCAAGCTATCAGTAACTAAGTTTACCCATAAAAGTTGCATTGAAAGTAGCGGTGTTGCATGGAAAATAATCATGGCAAAAAATACCAAAACTATTTCGCCGATATTTGTACCAAGTAAAAATCCTACGCTCTTTCTAATGTTAGAATATATACCACGCCCTTCTCTAACCGCGTGCACGATAGTAGAAAAATTATCGTCGGTAAGCGTCATATCCGCAGCGCCTTTTGCAACGTCAGTACCCGTTATACCCATAGCGCAACCGATATCGGCTGCTTTTAGCGCAGGCGCATCGTTAACGCCGTCACCCGTCATAGAAACTACTTGGCCTTTTCTTTGCCATGCCTTTACTATACGAATTTTATTTTCGGGCGAAACCCTTGCGTAAACCGATATGCTTTCTATTACGTCGTCTAGTTCAGAGTCGGTCATCATATCAAGTTCCGCGCCCGTTATCGCCTTGTCGCCTTCTAGTAATATACCCAACTCTCTTGCTATAGCAGAAGCAGTCACAACGTGGTCCCCTGTTATCATAACGGGTTTAATACCTGCTTCACGACAGGTAGCAACAGCGATTTTCGCTTCGGGTCTTGGCGGGTCTATCATACCCACTAATCCCATAAAGGTTAAACCGTTCTCTATTTCGTTTGAAGTCAAAGTATCGGGAACTTCGCTAATCTCTTTGTATGCAACCGCCAAAACTCTCAATGCGGAAGAACTTAATTTTTCGTTCATCGCTTTGGCTTCTTCAAAGTCGCCTTTTATGCAACGACTTTCTATAACGTCTACCGCGCCTTTAACGATTACTATCTTTTTGCCGTCTATAACGTTTATCGTGCTCATTAACTTTCTATCGGAGTCGAACGGTATTGACGCTAAACGCGGGTATTTTTCAAAAATATCTTCTTTTACTATACCGTTTTTGTGAGCGCCAACGATAATAGCCGTTTCCGTAGGGTCGCCAACGTGAGTTTCTTTCCCGTTTTCAAAGGTAACGCTTCCGTCACAACAAAGAGTACCGAAAGTCAATAATTTCCTTATTTTTTCACTATTAGTTTCGCTTATATCTTCACTGTCCTTTTCGCCGTCGACAAACGCTTTCACTAACGTCATACGGTTCATTGTAAGCGTTCCCGTTTTATCCGAACAAATAACCGACGCCGAACCCAAAGTCTCAACGGCGGGAAGTCTTCGTATGATAGCGTTCTTTTTAACCATTCGTTGCACACCGATTGATAAAACTATCGTAACTATCGCGGGCAAGCCTTCGGGAATTGCCGATACCGCAAGTGAAACGGACGTCATAAAGATTTCTAACACGGGGATATTGTTTGCAACACCAACGATAAATACTACCGCGCACGCGCAAAGAGCAACTATGCCTAAGTATTTACCAAGAGAAGCAAGCCTTTTTTGTAGTGGCGTTTGAGTTTGCACTTCGCCCGATAAAAGATTTGCAATTTTTCCCATTTCGGTGTCCATACCCGTTGCGGTAACAACTGCTATCGCCGTGCCGTAGGTTATTGAACAGCCCATAAAAACCATGTTCGTTCTATCGCCCACCGAAGCGCCTTCTTTTATTTCGGCAAGCGCGTCTTTTTCTGACGGGACACTCTCACCCGTTAGAGCCGATTCTTCACTTTTTAGGGATACGGTTTTTATTAAACGCGCGTCCGCAGGAACGAAATCACCCGCTTCTAATAAAATAACGTCACCAACCACTAACTCGCTTGCGTTAATAATTTTTTCTACCCCGTTTCTTAAAACACGGGCGTGCGGAGCGGACATGTTCTTTAACGCTTCTAGCGCTTTTTCGGCCTTACTTTCTTGCGCTACGCCCATTATTGCGTTTAATATTACAATAATTAAAATTAATGCGGGTTCGTAAAACTCACCGTAGTGCCCTTCAACGCATTTGACCACGAACGATATTATCGACGCGGCAATTAGTATTAAAATCATTACGTCTTTAAACTGATCGATAAATCTTAAGAATAAAGATTTTTTCTTTTGTTCTTTCAGTTTGTTTAAGCCGTATTTTTCCCGTCTTGAAAGCACTTCCGCGTCAGTTAAACCTACGTCGGTATTAGTGTTTAATTCGGAAACGACTTGGCTTACAGGTTTGTTGTAAAATACCATATTCTCTCCTATAAAATTTAGTTATATAAAAAACCGAGCACCGCGTTTTGCAGTTCTCGGGAAAAAACATTTTTTGCCCCACGCAAAGCAATTAGCGCTTAACGTGAGTCTTGTCATTTAAAGTAAACCAGACCGTTTGGTCGTGTTGATGATTTACTACGTAAAAAACGCTGACTACTCCCCCACGAGTTGATAAAATTGTAAATCAAACTCAATGTGTTGTCAAGTATTTTTTCTTTTGTATTATACTCCGCTATATGCAGAGAAACCACCGTCTACAGGGATTATAGTACCCGTTACGAAGCCACTTGCGTTATCATCGGCAAGCCATAAAAGTGCGCCTATAAGGTCAGAAATTTCACCAAACTTTTTCATGGGTGTAGCCGAAAGAATTTTGCCCGTTCTTGCGGTAGGAGTTCCATCTTGGTTGAAAAGTAGCGCACGATTTTGGTTGGTTACAAAAAAGCCGGGTGCAATTGCGTTGCAACGAATATTGCAAGGAGCAAAATGAACTGCTAACCATTGAGTAAAGTTAGAAATACCCGCTTTTGCAGCAGAATACGCCGGAATTTTGGTTAGCGGACGATATGCGTTCATACTAGAAACGTTTATTATGTTACCACCAGTTTTAATCATATCTTGTGCAAAAACTTGAGTAACTAAAAACGCTGAAGTAATATTTAAATCAAAAACGAATTTTAACCCACTTTCTTCAAGTGCAAAGAAGTCTTTTACACCTTCTAAATCAGGGGTCATAGTTTCGTTGTCGGTAGACGCTCTCGGGTTGTTTCCGCCCGCGCCGTTTATAAGAAAGTTAACTGCACCAAATTTAGCGTTAATTTCTTTTTTTGCTTCTATAATGCTGTTTTTATCTAAGCAGTTACATTTTACGGGTAAAGCATTTTCGCCTATTTCATCGGCATACGCTTTCGCTGCATCGTAATTAATATCAAGCAAAGCAACCTTTGCACCGCATTCCGAAAGGGCTTTTGCAAATTCGCTACAAATAATTCCGCCTGCACCCGTTATTACAATAACTTTGTCTTTTAAATCTACTTTGAATGGTACTTTCATTTTTTTCTCCTTAAATTTCTATCTCTTTTCTAAAAAATTCTAACCAAGCGTTTGAAATCAGGGTTGCCCCCGCAACGTCTGGATGAACTCCGTCGTTTAAAAATAATATCTTCATATTTCTCTCGCGCAAATTATACGAGCAATTACTCTTATTTTCGTTATAATTATACAACTAATATTTACAAATTGCAATAATTATTTAATCGTTTTTTATTTTAAATTAAAAGCCTTTACCCAAAAAAGTAAAAGGCTTTTATAATTTTTAATCTTTTTTGTAAACTACCTTTCCGTTAACTACCGTAGCTAAAACATCAAAGTCAGGGGTTACAACGGTAAAACTTGCGTTTTTTCCCGTCT